>NZ_JBHMCY010000032.1:41999-80305 GCF_042430725.1 Streptomyces cinereospinus
GGGTCTTTCCTGGGCCTTCCCGGCCTTCCTCGGGGTCTCCCCTGGGCCTTCCCGGGCCTTCCTCCGGGTCTCCCCTGGGCCTTCCCGGACCTTCCTGCGGATCTCCCCTGGGCCCCCTCCTCCGGGTTTCCTTCCGGGTTCTCTTCCGGGTTTCCTTCCGGGTCTTCTTCCCGGCCCTGTTCCCGGCCTCGCTCCGCAGGGACGAATCCACTCGTATCGGCGGTTACCCGGGGTCGCCCCGGAGGGAGCCGTGTTGCGGAGCAGGTCCCGTCCGCGCATAGTTGCGCTGCGGAAGAGGCTGGAACCGGGGGTGGAATGAGCCATGGCCGGGCACGGGACGGACGAGCATCCGCATGGTGCTGACCGACTGTGCGAGGCCGGGGATCGCGTGTATTCCCGGGCCGTACGGCGGGGCCGTGTGCCCCGCCGCGACGCCGAAACGGTGCCCTGTCTGCTGGAACTCGCCCTGCTGCACCCCGACCCCGACGACATGGACTGGCTGGTGCCCACCTCCCCGCAGGAGGTCATGACCCGCCTGTTGCGCGGCGTGCACGACGAGATCAGCGCCAGCCAGCGGCGGATGGGCTCGGCGGTGGCGGCCTTCGAGTGGTACGCCGGTCTGGGCGGCCCGGCGGCCGCCTCGTCCGAGGGCATGGCCCTGCGGGTGCTGGACGGCCCCGCGCGCATCCAGGCGGCGCTGGACGAGGCGACGGCGGCGTGCACCACCGAGGTGCTCACCGTGCAGCCCGGCGGCATCCGGCGCGAGCACGAACTGTCCGAGGGCCTGCACCGGGCGCTGGCGCTGCGCGGGCGGGGCGTGAGGATGCGCGACCTGTACAACCACGTGGCCCGGCACGGCCAGGGCCTGCTGAACTACCTGGAGTTGATGGGGGACGCGGTCGAGGCCCGGACCCTGGACGAGGTCATCGACCGGCTGATCCTCTTCGACCGCACGGTGGCCTTCGTCCCCGCGAACGCCGACCGCACGATGGCCCTGGAACTGCGGCACCCGGGGCTGGTGGAGTACCTGGTGACGGTCTTCGAGCGCCTGTGGCGCCTGGCGGTCCCGCTCACCGCCCCGCTCCCGGACACGGGCATCGAGGGCATCTCCCACCGGGAGCAGTCGATCGCGGCGCTGCTGGCCGAGGGGCACCAGGACGCGGTGATCGCGGAGCGGCTCGGCATCAGCGTGCGCACCTGCCGGGCCCATATCGCCCGGCTCTCCGAGACGTTGGGGGCGGCCAGCCGCACGCAGCTGGGGGTGCGGATAGCCCAGGTCGGCCTCGACGGGCGGGCCCGCCCGCTGTCCGCGGCCGAACTCACCCTGCCCGACCAGGGATCGCCGACCGCCCGCTGAGCGGCCCGCCGGCCGGGGCCGGCCCGGCGTTCAGTGCTCCCGCTCCAGGATCCCCGACTGCGCTATCAGATAGCCGAGCTGGGCGCGGCTGCCGCTGCCCAGGGCCGCGGCCAGCTTGGCGATGTGGGCGCGGCAGGTGCGGACGTTCATGCCCAGCCGGCGGGCGATCGCCTCGTCGACGTGGCCCTCGATGAGGAGCTTCGCGATGGAGCGCTGCACGCCCGTGATGCCGTCGGAGGAGACGTCGTTGGGCAGTTCCTCGGTCAGCGGGACCGCGCGCTGCCACAACTGCTCGAAGACCTTGCGCAGATAGGTGACCAGCCCGGGGTGGCGCAGTTCCAGGGCGACGCTGCGGTCGTCGCTGGCGGGTATGAACGCCACGGCGTTGTCGAAGACGATGAGGCGCTCCACGAGCTCCTCCAGCGTGCGCACCTGGACGTTGCCGCGGGGCATGCGTTCGACGTAGGCGAGGGTGCCCTGGCTGTGCCGGGCGGTGTGCTGGTAGAGGGTGCGGAAGATGACCCCGCGGTCGGTCAGGGGGCGGTCCCGCTTGAGGGCCTGGGCCAGGGCGTCGACGGGACGGCCGCCGCCGGGCTGGATCGTCAGCACCTCGCGCTCGCACTCGGCCGTGGCGGAGTCGATCGCCGTGTTGATGCGGTCGAACCCCTCCAGCACCGTGATGGCATGGATGCTGCCCGGATTCTGGGTACTGATGGCGATGAACGGGTCGAACGAGTCGGTCAGTTCGATGGCCTGGCGCCGGCGGTCCTGGATCTCCCGCTCCAGCGGTTGCAGCCGCTGGGCGAGGGCGACGGACGGCGGCACGGGGCGCAGCCAGTTGGCGTCGTCCGGGTCGGGGTGGAGCAGCCCGAACTCCAGCAGGCAGAGGGCGGCGGGTTCGACGTCCATCCGGTTGATGCGGCCGGAGCGCAAAGCGGTCGCGTAGAGCCGTGCCCCCTCGCCGCACAGAGCGGTAAGCGCGTGGGGATGTGTCGGTTGTGCGTCTTTTGCGGGCAAAGCTCCACCCCCCAGGGTCCTGAACATGCAGGAACATGATGCACCGCTCCTGTGGCATTGACGTGCCTGAATAAGCCATCGTCTTGTGACGCGGGGGAGAGGAAACCATCGAGTGAGGACGAAGCCGACTATGCGAGCGAGATTGCTTGGCTCAGTGCTTGCCGCGGTCTTCTCCGCCGTAGCGACCTTCGGTGCCCTCGGGGCGGCGGACGCCAAGGCCGCTTCGCTGGACACGGGCTGGACCAGCGTGCGTGCGGACACCGGCTGGACCAGTGCGCCCGCGTTCGCCGGCGACGGGGGGCTGACGGGGGCCGCGCAGGACGGTGGGGCATGAGTACTCCGCCCGACGACCGTTCCTTCCGTAGAGAAATGGCCACCGCCTACCGTTCCGGCTGGCACTTCATCGACCTGGCCACCGCCATCCCCCACAGCGGTGACTCGTTGATGGTGACCGTGTTCGGCGAGCCCGTCGTCGTCACCCGGGACGAGGACGGGGACGTGCGGGCCTACCGGTGTCTGCGGCGGCCTCGGGGGGCGCCGCAGCCCGTGCGGTGCGCCATCCGGTACGGCATGATTTTCGTGAACCTGGACCAGCGTGACCATCGTCTGGTGGAGCCGGAGACCTCCGGTCCCCTGACCGTCTCGGCCACCCCCCGCAGTGCCTGACGCGATTCCCCCGTCGTAACAGATCGCTCAGGTGCTTCCCCCCGCAGCGGCGTCACCGTGACCTGAACACGGTGACGCCGCTGCAGTTTGTGCGGAAACATCGCGTTATCGCATCCTATCGGACGTGCGTTCGAGTGTGGCCGAAAAGAGCCGCTGCCCATCCTTGGCGCGATCCAGGCTGGCCCCGGGTACCCGGAAGGGACCCGGGGCGTTTCCCGCTTCGCCCTTGAGTGGAATAGACTCAACTTTGTGGACGTTGGCTGAGTCAGTGGCTCACAAGGAGGAGAACGCGAACGTGGACGCCGAGCTGACCAACCGGAGCCGGGACGCGATCAACGCGGCCGGCAACCGGGCCGTGACCGAAGGGCACCCCGACCTCACCCCCGCGCACCTGCTCCTCGCTCTGCTCCAGGGGCAGGACAACGAGAACATCACCGACCTGCTGGCCGCGGCCGACGCCGACCAGGCGGCCGTACGCGCCGGTGCGGAGAAGGCGCTCGCCCAGCTGCCCAGCGTGACCGGCTCCACCGTCGCGCCCCCGCAGCCCAACCGCGAGCTGCTCGCGGTGATCGCCGACGCCCAGGCCCGGGCCCGGGAACTCGGGGACGAGTACGTCTCCACCGAGCACCTGCTGATCGGCATCGCCGCGAAGGGCGGCGCGGCCGGCGAGGTGCTGGCCCGGCAGGGCGCCGACGCCAAGAAACTGCTGGCGGCCTTCCGCACGGCCCGCGGCGGGCGCCGGGTGACCACCGCCGACCCCGAGGGGTCGTACAAGGCCCTGGAGAAGTTCGGCACCGACTTCACCGCCGCCGCCCGGGAGGGCAAGCTCGACCCCGTCATCGGGCGGGACCCGGAGATCCGCCGGGTGGTGCAGGTGCTCTCCCGGCGCACCAAGAACAACCCCGTGCTGATCGGTGAGCCCGGTGTCGGCAAGACCGCCGTCGTCGAGGGGCTCGCCCAGCGGATCGTCAAGGGCGACGTGCCCGAGTCGCTGCGCAACAAGCGGCTGGTGGCGCTGGACCTCGGCGCCATGGTCGCCGGGGCCAAGTACCGCGGCGAGTTCGAGGAGCGGCTGAAGACCGTGCTCGCCGAGATCAAGGACTCCGACGGGCAGATCATCACCTTCATCGACGAGCTGCACACCGTCGTGGGCGCCGGCGCCGGCGGCGACTCGGCCATGGACGCGGGCAACATGCTCAAGCCGATGCTCGCCCGCGGCGAGCTGCGCATGGTCGGTGCCACCACCCTGGACGAGTACCGCGAGCGGATCGAGAAGGACCCGGCGCTGGAGCGGCGCTTCCAGCAGGTGCTGGTCGCCGAGCCCAGCGTCGAGGACACCATCGCCATCCTGCGCGGGCTCAAGGGCCGCTACGAGGCCCACCACAAGGTGCAGATCGCCGACAGCGCGCTGGTCGCCGCGGCGACCCTGTCCGACCGGTACATCACCTCCCGGTTCCTGCCCGACAAGGCCATCGACCTCGTCGACGAGGCCGCCTCACGGCTCCGGATGGAGATCGACTCCTCGCCGGTCGAGATCGACGAACTCCAGCGGGCCGTCGACCGGCTGAAGATGGAGGAGCTGGCCCTCGGCAAGGAGACCGACGCGGCCTCCCGCGAGCGCCTGGACAAGCTGCGCCGCGACCTCGCCGACAAGGAGGAGGAGCTGCGCGGCCTGAACGCCCGCTGGGAGAAGGAGAAGCAGTCCCTCAACCGGGTCGGCGAGCTGAAGGAGAAGCTCGACGAACTGCGCGGGCAGGCCGAACGCGCCCAGCGCGACGGTGACTTCGACACCGCCTCCAAGCTGCTGTACGGCGAGATCCCGGCCGTGGAGCGCGACCTCGAGGCCGCCTCCGCCGCCGAGGAGGAGGTCGCCAAGGACACCATGGTCAAGGAGGAGGTCGGCTCCGACGACATCGCGGACGTCGTCGCCTCCTGGACCGGCATCCCGGCCGGCCGGCTGCTGGAGGGCGAGACGCAGAAGCTGCTGCGGATGGAGGAGGAGATCGGCCGGCGGCTCATCGGCCAGGCCGAGGCCGTGCGCGCGGTGTCCGACGCGGTACGGCGCTCCCGGGCCGGCATCGCCGACCCGGACCGGCCCACCGGCTCGTTCCTCTTCCTCGGCCCGACCGGTGTCGGCAAGACCGAGCTGGCCAAGGCGCTCGCCGACTTCCTCTTCGACGACGAGCGGGCCATGGTCCGCATCGACATGAGCGAGTACGGCGAGAAGCACAGCGTCGCCCGCCTCGTCGGCGCCCCGCCCGGGTACGTCGGCTACGAGGAGGGCGGCCAGCTGACGGAGGCGGTACGGCGCCGGCCGTACAGCGTGGTGCTCCTGGACGAGGTCGAGAAGGCGCACCCGGAGGTCTTCGACCTGCTGCTCCAGGTGCTGGACGACGGGCGGCTGACGGACGGGCAGGGCCGCACGGTCGACTTCCGCAACACCATCCTGGTGCTCACCTCCAACCTGGGCAGCCAGTTCCTGGTCGACCCGATCAGCAGCGAGGAGGAGAAGCGGGAACAGGTGCTGGAGGTGGTCCGGGCCTCCTTCAAGCCGGAGTTCCTCAACCGGCTGGACGACCTGGTCGTCTTCTCCGCGCTGAACAAGGACGAGCTGAGCCGGATCGCCCGGCTCCAGATCGACCGGCTGGCCCGGCGGCTCGCCGAGCGCCGGCTCACCCTGGAGATCACCGACGAGGCGCTGGCCTGGCTGGCGACCGAGGGCCTGGACCCGGCGTACGGCGCCCGTCCGCTGCGCCGCCTGGTGCAGAGCGCCATCGGCGACCGGCTGGCCAAGGAGATCCTCTCCGGCGAGATCAAGGACGGCGACACGGTCCGGGTGGACGTGTTCGGCGACGGGCTCCTCGTGGGACCCGCGACCGCCGCGACGCTCTAGTGCCGTGGCACTAGGCCGCCCCGCGCTTCTCGGCGTCACCGGCCGGACGGTGCCACAGCGTGAACGCCGAGAAGCGCACCAGCGTGGTCCGGGCGTCCTGGTGGTCGGCGGTCACCTGGACTGCGTGCGCCTCGGCCGCCGCGGGCAGGTCCTCCGTGGAGAGGCCGACGTCGAGACAGAGGTCCGCGTCGGCGTCCGCGCACACCGTCCGCGGCGCGGGGGCGTCCGGATACGTGCCGGCCAGCCAGTCCCGCACGTCCGCGCGGGGCATCCGGAAGACGGCCGTGTAGGCCGTGTCGGCGCCGTGCGCCACCGTGCACGACTCCGCCTCGGCGCCCGCGGGCAGCGCGGCCCCGCCGAAGCCGAGCGCCCGCCCGCAGCCGGCCTCCTCGGCGACGAACCTGCCGACCTCCTCGTCGTCGGCCAGCGCGAAGGCCGCGAGGGCCACCACGAGCAGGCCCACGACCAGCACCGGCACGGCCGCGAGGGCCGCGAGGGCGAAGCTCCCCCACCGGGTGCGGCCCCGGGGCACCCCCGCCCCCGCCGCCGCGACGTCCCGTTCCTCCGCGATTTCCCCCGCCATGGATGCCCACCCCGCCCCGCACCGGCCGACCGGCCGGATCCCGTCCGCCAACGGCTGACAGATTACGGCGGGTCTTGCCACCCCCCTCCCCGCATGGGGGAGGATGGCGGAATCCGTACGAAGGGAAAATCACGGTGACCATCGACCCGTCCTCGATTCCGAACTTCGGGGGCAAGCCCCAGCCGCAGCCCCAAGGGCCGGCGGGCCCCGTCGTCCCGGATCAGGACCTTGTGAAGCAGCTCCTCGACCAGATGGAGCTGAAGTACGTCGTCGACGAAGAGGGCGACCTCGCGGCGCCGTGGGAGCAGTTCCGTACGTACTTCATGTTCCGCGGCGAGGGAGACCAGCAGGTCTTCTCGGTGCGGACGTTCTACGACCGCCCCCACCCGATCGACGAGAAGCCGCAGCTGCTGGAGTCCATCGACGACTGGAACCGGCGGACCCTGTGGCCCAAGCTCTACAGCCACACCCACGACGACGGCACCGTCCGCCTCATCGGCGAGGCCCAGATGCTGATCGGTACCGGCGTCAACCTGGAGTTCTTCGTCTCCTCGACGGTCAGCTGGGTGCGCGCGGCCATCGAGTTCGACCGCTGGCTGGTCGAGCAGCTCGGCCTGGAGAAGGAGATCAACGACGCGGACAAGCCCGGGGACGAGGAGTAACCGGGCGTCGCGGGAGCCCGGCCGGACACCCCGGCCGGGCTCCCGTCATGTCCGGGCCCGCCGCCTCACCCGGCGAGCGTCTTCAGCCGGGTGACCGCCTCCTCCAGCACCGCCCGCCGCTTGCAGAACGCGAACCGCACGAAGGGCGCGCCCGCCTCCCGGTGGTCGTAGAAGACGGCGTCGGGGACGGTGACGACGCCCGCGCGCTCGGGCAGGGCGCGGCAGAAGACGAAGCCGTCCCGCTCGCCGAGCGGGCGGACGTCGGTGGTGACGCAGCAGGTGCCAGCCGGCTAGAGGACGGTGCAGCCCGCCTCCGCCGGGCCCGCCGCCGACGGTCCCGCCTGGCAAGCATGTCCTCTGGCCGGCGTGTCCTCGCGGAACGCGGTGAAAGGAGCACACCGCCGCCACCAGCCCCGGCGCGGCGCTGATCCGGGCGACAGCTCGTCGGCCTCCCCCTTCCCCTGTCGTGCGACAGGCCCCGCTGCGGATCTCCGGTACCGCCGGTGAGCCGGCCACAGTGCCTGTCCCGACCGGTCTACCGGCCGTACCGCCGGGCCCGGTGACGCGGCACTGTCCGTCGTATCCTGACCACACACGGGAAGGAGCCTTCCATGAGCGTCGACGCGATCGTGCACACCGAGTTCCCCAAGGGGTACACGGTCCTGTTCGGGGCCGACGGAAAGGTGATCATGACCCCGCAGAGCGAAGAGCACTCCAGCACCATCAGGTCTCTGCAGATCGACTCCGCTCTTGCCCTCGGCCGTCACGCGAAGGTCACCTCCGACGTCCACATCGACTTCCCCGCCGACGAGAACTCCGCCCCCGACCTCGCGATCCTCCGCGAGGACGCCCGCAAGGAAGGCAAGCGCTACAGCTTCGAGGACGTCCTGCTGATCTCCGAGGTCGTCTCGATCTCCTCCGCACGCAAGGACTACGACGACTGCACCGCGAAGTACGGCCGCCACGGCATCCCGGTCTACCTGGTCGTGGACCCCTACGCCCGGGAAGTCGTCCTCCACAGCCAGCCGACCGCCACCGGTTACATCGCGGCGCACACCCACAAGTACGGCTCGGGCAAGCTCCCCATCCCCCTGGCCGACGGCCGCACCTTCACCCTCGACCTCGATGAACTCCCGCGCCCGGAGCCCGAGGAAGACGCCCGCTGACGAAGGCCTCCCGGGCATGCCGTTCCGTGCCGTGAGTCCGCGCGACGAAGTCCGGTGCGCCGCAGGAAGGTTCGAAGCCGCGTTCGCTGGGGGCGACAACCACCACGTACTGCCCTGAGGCAGCGGGCCCGCTCGTCCTCGGCGGAGTTGCTGGCCCCGGATCGGCGATAGCGTGGCACGGCAACGACTGCCGAGGACAGGTGGACGAGATCTCATGCGGATGCGGTGCGACCCCGAGGCCGGGGAGGAGTTCGAGGCGGCGCGTGGGCTGCTGGTCGACCGCCTGGTGCGGTGGGCCGGGGAGCAAGGGCTGCCGGTGGACGGCTCCATGGCCGAGACGGCGCTGGACTACCGGCACCTGGTGACTGCCGACGGCCGACTGGGGCTGTGGGAGTCGCGCCATGTGGAGGAGCTACTGCTCTCCTGGCTTCCCCAGCAGGTCACCGAGCTTCCCGGGGAGGAACGCGCCGACGCCCCGGGCACACTGCGCGCGCTGCTGCGCTATCTGCACGCCGCGCAGTTGGCGGACCCGCGCGGCCCCTCACTCCAGGAATCCCTTGCCGCGGTCGACAGGGTCGCGGAACAGCATCCGGCGGCGATGACGGACCGCTCTCGCTGGGGATTGGCGAAGTTCTGGGCGATGACGGCCGCGGAGCAGGGCGTGGACGTCCAGGACGGGGCGGCGTTTCAGCGCTTCGCGGACCGGGCGCAGCGCGGGGAGGTCGCCTACGATCAGCAGGCTCTCGCCGCGATCATGGAACGGCGGCTGACCGGCCGCGCGCTGTCCGGCGTGGCCCGGGCCGAGCCGCAACTGCCCGTGACGCTTCCCCCGGACGACGAACTGCGCCGACGGGCCGAGGCGTCGACGGCCGTCGCGCAGTTGCGCGGACTCGCCGAATGGGCGGGGCAGGGCGGCCGCCCGGTGACGGCGACGGGACGGTTGCGGCTGGCGGAGGCCCGCGAGCTGGTGGACGTACTCGGCACCGGCGACAGGATTGAGGGGGTGCGCTCTTCGGCTGACCTGCCGCGGCTGGGACTGCTGATGGAGTGGGCGAAGAAGGCACGGCTGGTCCGGGTGGTCAAGGGGCGGTTGTACGCGGTGGCCAAGGCCCGGCCGGTGCTGGCCGACCCGCTCCAGCTGTGGCTGCGCGCCTTCGACGCGTGCTTCGAGCTGCGGCAGGCCCTGATCGGGGCACGCGGCGGCTGGCACATCGAGTCGATGCTCTTCGACGTCTACGAGGACGTCCTGGACGACGTGCTGAACACGTTGTACAGCCTGCCGTACCCGATGCCCTGGCCGCGGCTGCGCGACACCGTGCACCTGGCCTATCGGAGCTCCTTCCAGCTCGACGCCGGGTCGGACCTTCAGCACCGGATGTGGTTCGAGCACGCCGACCGGGACCTGCGCGCGGTGCTCGACCTGCTGGACGACCTGGGCGCGATCGAGCGTGACCGTGGGATGGCCGATCCGGTGTTCCTCGACATCGACCTCTCCGACGCCGGTCCCGAGACGCTCGCGGACATGCCGCCGGAGCTCGCGGAGCTGCTGGGCGTCGCGGGGGCGGCAACGGACCCGGTGGCGCGGGAGCGTGCCGATGCCCGGCGAGAGGAGCTGACCGCCGGGCCGGTCGAGCTCATCCGTCTCACCGAACTCGGTACCCGGGCCGTACGACAGCGGCTGCTGGCGGCCGGCAGGGACGCACCGCTGGTCGGCGAACTGGTCCGGGCGCCGGCGGCCGGCCTGCTGGGGGTGCTGGCCGAGGAGTACGACCCGGACGCCGCCCGCACGGAGCTGGCCGGCTGGATCACGGCCCGCGGCGAGCGGGAAGGTGCCCTGCGGCAGCTGACCGACGCCGTAAGGACCATGCCTTTCCGCACGCGTGCGCAGGCGATGCTCGACGTGCTGCTGGCGGCGTTGCCGGACGGCGAGGGCGAGCGGCTGCTGCGCACGCTGCGGCGCGACACACAGCTGGCGCCGCTGGCGCTGCACGCGCTGGCGCACCGTGAGTTGCTGTCCCCAGAGGACATGACCGACGCAGAGTCTCTGCTGGTGCTCGCCGAGAGCCTGCTTCAACTCGTGGAGGTGGCGGGCGGCGGGGACGGCGCCGAGGAGACGCTGAGCGCCCAGGGCTCCCAGGCCAGGGACGCGGTTGCCGCCGCGTTGGACTCCGGGCACCCGGACCGGGCCGGACTCGACGAGCTCAGGCTGCTGGCGGCCCGGGCACTGGGGACCCACGCCGCCCGCGTCGGCCGCGCCCGGAAGGTTCGCCGCTCCTCGGGCATGAGCGGCCGCAAGCGGCGCCGCTGACCGGGCACCACCGCCTGCCTCCCGGGCGCGCGCTGCCACCGCGGCCTGGCGGCGCCGGTTGATCGCTGATGGAAGCGTGTCCGCCGACAGACGGGCCGGGTGATACGACTGCCGGTCACCGGTGTCCCGGTCGACCAGGCGGCAGTCGAGCGCGGACGCGCGGCGGCTCGGAGCAGCCAGGCCGTGTGGCCGGTTACATTCGCTGCTACGTCTGTGGCTGTCAGGCGGCCGGCGACGTGAGTCGGGCGGCCGCGTCCGCCAGCACCTCGGTGCGTTTGCAGAACGTGAATCGCACGAAGGGCGCGCCCTGCTCGCGGTGGTCGTAGAAGACCGCGTTGGGGATGGCGACCACCCCGCAGCGCTCCGGCAGCGCACGGCAGAGGGCGAAGCCGTCGCTCTCGCCGAGGGAGCGGATGTCGGTGGTGATGAAGTACGTGCCCGCCGGGCGGAAGACCGTGAACCCCGCCTGCTCCAGGCCGTCCGCGAGCAGCTCGCGCTTGGCCCGCATGTCGGCGCGGAACTCCTCGAAGTACGAGTCCGGCAGGCTCAGCGCCTCGGCGACCGCGTACTGGAAGGGGCCCGCGCTGACGTAGGTCAGGTACTGCTTGGCCGAGCGCACGGCGGCGACCAGCGGTGGCGAGGCGGTGACCCAGCCGACGCCGTGTTCACGCACTCATCCGTAATGATCACCGTGTGATGCCGGGACCGGCAGGATCTGTGCTCGATCCTTGAGTCCTGTCAGCTTTCGTAGTGGTAGCGGCACTGTGCGATCAGGACGCCGTCCTCGGTGGCCTTGTAGATCAGCCGGTGCTCGTCGTTGATACGGCGCGACCAGTAGCTTTGGAATCCGGGCTTGAGCGGTTCCGGTTTGCCGATGCCCTCGTTGCCGTTGCGGGCGATGTCCGCGCTGAGCGTGTTGATGCGCTTAAGCAGAAGACCGCGTTGGGGATCGCGACCACCCCGCAGTGTTCGGGCAGGGAGCGGCAGAAGGCGAAGCCGTCGCTCTCCCCGAGGGGGGCCGGATGTCGGTGGTGATGAAGTAGGGCCCTGGGGCTGGTAGACCTTGAACCCAGCCGCGCGCAGGCCGTCGCCGAGCAGGTCGCGCTTGCGGCGGAGGCCCGCGCAGAAGCTGTCGAAGCAGGGGTCCGGCAGGCGCAGCGCTTCGGCAATCGCGTACTGGAGGGGCCCGCGCTGACGTAGGTCAGGTATTGCTTGGCCGTCCGGACGGCGGTTACGAGTTCCTGGGCGCCGCCGGTCACCCGGGCCGCTCCGTGTTCGCGCACTCATTCTCATGCGGGTCCGAGGGCTACACCCCCGAGCGACAGTGAGCCGTTGCGTACACATGGGGCACTCGGTACTCTTGAGCGCATGACACAGCCCATGCCGATAGAGTCCATCCGCGATGTCCGGGCGCACCTGGCCGAGGTCGTGGAGCGGGCCGACCGGGACGACGTACCCACCGTCATCACCCGGCGCGGCAAGCAGGTCGCCGCCGTGGTGTCCATCGAGGTGCTGCGTAAGTACCAGGAGTGGGAAGAGCGCGAGATCAACCGGATCATCGACGAGCGCATGGCCGACCCGGCACCCGGCATCCCGATCGAGGACGTCATGAGGGAGACGCTGGCGCGCAGTGAGTGAGTACCGCACCGTCTTCCGAGCCGAGGCTCAGGCCGAACTCCGCAAGGTCCCGCGGGACATGGCCCTCCGCATTTTGGCCAAGCTGACTGAGCTGGAGAGCGACCCGACGGGGTTCAACACCACGGCCCTCGTCTCCCAGCCCGACCGTCGCCGCCTCCGGGTGGGCGACTACCGCGTGATCTACACGATCGACAACGGCGAACTGGTGGTGTGGGTCGTACACGTCGGGCATCGCTCCACCGTCTATGACACCTGAGCGCTCCTGACCTCGGTCGGAATATTCAGCACCGATCCAGGACGATCGAGAATCCAGGGGGCTGACCCCGAGGAGTCACGGCACGGCAGGCAACGAGGAGAGGAATGCGACGACCGGCCCTGTAGGGCAGCGGTCAGTACGCAAACGCCTTGCGGAGCCGTTCCGTCGCGTCTGTCAGTACCTCGGTGCGCTTGCAGAACGCGAAGCGGACAAAGGGTGCGCCCTCCTCGCGGTGGTCGTAGAAGACCGCGTTCGGGATGGCCACGACCCCGGCGCGCTCCGGCAGGGCCCGGCAGAAGGCGAAGCCGTCGCTCTCGCCGAGGGAGCGGATGTCGGTGGTGATGAAGTACGTGCCGACCGTCCGGAACACCTCGAACCCGGCGTCCGCCAGCCCCGTCGCCAGTAGGTCCCTCTTGGCCATCATGTTCGCGCGGAACGCCTCGAAGTAGCTGTCCGGCAGCGCGAGGGCCTCGGCGACGGCGTACTGGAACGGCCCGGAGGCGACATACGTCAGGTACTGCTTGGCCGAGCGGACGGCGGCGACGAGATCGGGGGCGCCGGTAACCCAGCCGACCTTCCAGCCGGTGAACGAGAACGTCTTGCCGGCCGACCCGATCGTCACCGTCCGCTCCCGCATGCCCGGGAAGGCGGCCAGCGGCAGGTGCTCGGCGTCGTCGAAGACCAGGTGCTCGTACACCTCGTCGGTCACCACCAGCAGGTCCCGCTCGACGGCCAGCTCGGCGATCGCGGTCAGCTCCGCGCGGGTGAGCACCGTGCCGGTCGGGTTGTGCGGGGTGTTGATCAGCAGCAGGCGGGTGCGGTCGGTGACGGCGGCGCGCAGTTCGTCGAGGTCGAGGCGGAACGCGGCGCCCCCGTCCAGGTGCGGGCGCAGGGTGACCGGCACCCGGGTGCCGCCCGCCATCGCCACGCAGGCCGCGTAGGAGTCGTAGTACGGCTCCAGGGCGACCACCTCGTCGCCCGGCTCGACCAGCGCCAGCAGCGCGGCGGCGATCGCCTCGGTGGCTCCGGCGGTGACCAGGACCTCGGTGTCGGGGTCGTAGGACAGCCCGTAGCGGCGCCGCTGGTGTGCGGCGACGGCGATGCGCAGCTCGGGGACGCCGCTGCCGGGCGGGTACTGGTTGCCGCGGCCCTCGCGCAGCGCCCGTACGGCCGCCTCGCGGACCTCCTCGGGCCCGTCGGTGTCGGGGAAACCCTGCCCCAGGTTGATCGACCCGGTGCGCAGGGCCAGCGCGGACATCTCGGCGAAGATCGTCGTCCCGAACTCGGTGAGGCGGCGGTTGAGGAAGGTGCGCTCGGTGGAGGTCATGGCGGCCATCCTGCGCGCAAGCTCCGGACTTCCTCAACCCGCTGCACCGGCGGGCACCTGCTCCGGTGCCCACCGTACGCTCTCCGAACAGGGGAAACGCCCGTCGTCGTCGGTCGTCGCCGGCCGTTCCCGCACGGCCCGCGGACCGCCCGCCGCACCGGCGGGCACCCGCACCGGTGCCCACCGCACGCTCTCCGAGCAGGGGAGACGCCCGTCGTCGTCGGTCGTCGCCGGCCGTTCCCGCACGGCCCGCGGACCGCCCGCCGGGGAGGCCCCGTACCTGGTCACGCGGCCGGTGGTGCTCCGGCTGCGGCGCGTGCGGCACAAGAGGCCCGCTCCCCAGCCGGGAGCACTCGCTCAGGACTTGCTCCGGCTCTGGGCATCCGCCGCGGCGATCGCTTCGGCTTCGGCCTCGGCCAGCGCGACGGTGATGCCGAGTGCCTCGGTGATGTGCGTCGCGGCCGACATGACGCGCGCCGTGCCGACGACCGGGGCGATGGCGACGAGGACGTCTTGCAGTTGCTCGACCGTCAGGTTGGCCTTGATGGCAGGGTCGACGTGCGCGAGATAGGAGAGCGCCGGTGCGTCCATGGCCGCGAGCGCGGCCAGGCGGGTGAGGATGAGCGTGTTCTCGTCCAGGCCGCAGCGCTCGATCGAGTCGACCGTCATGGCGGCGAGCGTGTCGAGAACGGGGGCGTCAGACCTTGTGGTCATGTGCGGTCCGCCTTCCGGTGCCGTGCGGAGCCGACGCGTGCCACCCTGATCACGAGCCTCCACGAGCCGGCCGTTGACTCCTCCACGGTAGGAGCCGCGGGGACCGGACGCATGCCGGGCCGGCGGGTGAAACGGGGCACAGAACGCGGCCCACGGACGGCCCAGTAGGACACAGCCGGCCCCCGAACCGCCCCTTCCGCGCAGGTCAGGGGCGATCGTCCCGCGCGAACCTCTGGACTTCCTCAACTCTGCTTTGGGTCGTCCGGCGGCCGGGCATCTCCCCGGCACGCAAGCGAACGAGGCGCCCACGGGGGGCCGCTTCGGGGGAAACGGAAGGAGGGTGACGCCATGGTCTACGGCATCATCCTGGCGCTCTTCATGGCGTTCGTGCTCGTGTGCGTCGTGGCCGCGGTCCGCAGCGGCAGAAGCGCCGTGGCCGGCGGGAGCCGCCGGCGGAGCCGTTCGAACGGCGGTGGCGGCGACGGCGGCGGCGGGTGGTGGGCCGGCGGCGGCGACTCCGGGGGCGGGCACTCCTGCGGGGGCGGCTCGTCCTGCGGAGGCGGTGGCGGCGGGGGATGCGGGGGAGGCAGCTGACACGGGGCAGCTGAGCTCCGGCAGGGGGAACCGCATCCTGCCGCGGGGCGCCCGCCGGGACCCGGGTCCGGGCGGGCGCCGTCCTGTGCGCCCGTCCGTCGCCGTTCACGCTCGCTCCGGCGTGCGCCGGACTCGGACAGGCGTACGCCCTGGTTGAACAGGTGAGCTGATAAACCCTCCGAGGGATGGAAAGCCCACGAAGTTGGGTAAAAACGCTGTGGCGCCGCCACAGTTCATGATTCCCTCTAAACCACCAACGCGGCCCTCGGACGTCCTGCGGACCCCGCCACCGACCGGGCTCCCGACGGGGCCGCGGGCCGATCTCCCGGTGTCCACCGGGGCGCGCCGGACCCACACCGCCTTTCTTTGCGTGCCTAGCGGAGCCGATCCATGCTCACGACCCTGAAGACCTCCTACACCGACACGCGCGCGGCCGACCTCGCCTGGGCGCTGGGCCGTGAACCGCTGCCCGCGCTCGCCACCCTCGACCTCGAACTGGGCGGAGCCAAGCTCCAGTTGCGCCTGCTCGGCGCGTCCCACCAGGTGCTGCTGGAGGAGGGGCGGAGCAGTTGCTCGGAGACGGTGGCGTGCATCGCGGGCAGCAGCACGCCCCTGCCGCTCGGCGTGGCCGAGCGGGTGGGGGACTGGGAGTACGAGTTCGCCGCGCGGGTCGAGGTGCTGTCACCCGGCTCCTTCGCGGGCCGCGCCCAGGAGCTGCTGGCGCTCGTCTCCGACCACCCCCACGGCCTCGCCGGCGTCTTCCCCGGCGACCCGCACGCCTTCACGGCCCTGCTCGCCCAGCGCCACGAGGACCAGGTGCACTGGCGCACCTGGCACGCCTACCCGCAGGACGGCCAGCTGGTCGCGACCCGGACCCGGGTGGGCCGCAGCGGGTCAAACGCCCCCAGCCGTGATCACCGCCAGTTCCACACGTGTGGGTGACGAAGCGTGCCGCGGCCGTGACGTAACGTCGCAGTCGTGATCGACCCGCACGCGCCAGCCCCGCCCGGCACCCCGCCTCCCTGGCGCGCCCCCGCGCGGATCCCCGTGCGGCAGGCCACCGGACGGTTCCTGGTCCTCGCGGGCGTCTTCGTCTGCGCCGCCTGCGGGCTGGTGTACGAGCTGGAGCTGCTGGCGCTGGCCGCGTACCTGATCGGGGACTCGGTCACCCAGGCCTCCGTCGTGCTGTCGGTCATGGTCTTCGCGATGGGCATCGGCTCGCTCGCCGCCAAGCGGCTGCGCCGCCACGCCGCCGCCGGCTTCGGCGCCGTCGAGGCGGCCCTGGCCCTGGTCGGCGGGTGCAGCGCCATGGCCCTGTACGCCGTCTTCGCCTGGACCGGCGACTGGGGCGGGCCGTGGGCGGACGGCCCGCGCTGGCTGATGGTCCTCTTCTCCCTCGCCGTCGGCCTGCTGATCGGCGCGGAGATCCCCCTGCTGATGGAGCTGATCCAGCGCGTCCGCCGCCAGGACGCGGGCGGCGCGGTGGCCGACCTGTTCGCCGCGGACTACGTCGGCGCCCTGGTCGGCGGCCTCGCCTTCCCCTTCCTGCTGCTGCCGCTGCTGGGCCAGCTGACCGGAGCGCTGCTCACCGGCGCCCTCAACGTCGTCGCCGGCGGCTGCCTGGTGCTGGGCCTGTTCCGGCGCGACCTGACGGCCCGCGCCCGCCGGCTGCTGCTCACCGCCAACGTCGCCGTCCTCGCCGTCCTGGCCTGCGCCGCCGTCCTCGTCGACGACTTCGAACGCGCCGCCCGCACCGCCGTCTACGGCCGGGACGTGCGGGTGGCCCTCCAGACGGACGTGCAGGAGATCGTCCTGACCGGCGGCACCGGCGGCCGCCCCCTGGACCTGTTCATCGACGGCCGGCTCCGCGTCAGCGGCCGCGACGAACGCCGCTACCACGAGGCGCTGGTGCACCCCGCGATGGACGGCGCGCACGCGCGCGTGCTCATCCTGGGCGGCGGGGACGGGCTGGCCGCGCGCGAGGTGCTGCGGCACCGGGGCGTGCACCGGGTGGACATCGTCGAACTCGACCCCGGCGTGGTGGAGCTGGCGGACCGCAACCCGGCCCTGGCCGGCCTCAACGGCCACGCGTACGACGACCCGCGCGTCCGCGTCACCACGGCCGACGCGTTCCGCTGGCTGCGCGACGCGCCCGCGGGGGCGTACGACGTGGTGATCGCCGACCTGCCCGACCCGGGCATCACGGCCAGCGCCAAGCTGTACTCCCAGGAGTTCTACGGCCTCGCCCGGCGCGCTCTCGCGGCCGGCGGCCGGCTGTCGGTGCACGCCGGACCGGTCGGCTCCCGCCCCCGGGTGTTCTGGACGGTCGAGACGACGATGCGCGCGGCGGGCCTGCACACGGTCCCGCACCGGGTGTGCGGCCACGGCTCCGCCTTCACCGCCGGCCGCGCCCCCGGCCCGGCCCGTACCCCGCACGACTGGGGGTTCGTGCTGGCCGCCCCGCACGCCAGGCCGGCCCTGGACGCGGCCGGCCACGCCCTGGCGCCGCGGCGCACGGGACTGCCGGCGTCGACGCTGGCGCACCCGAGGTACTGAGAGCGCCGGGTGGAGTCGCCGGGCGAGTTGCCGTCGAGGGCGGCGTACTTCCGGTCACCCGCGGGTAGGCTCCGTCGGCATGGAGCATGAGGTGTTCGTCCCGGTTCCCTCCGACCGGCTGGGCGCGGCGCTCGCCGACCCGGCGCGGGTCGCCCGGGCGGTTCCCGGGCTCCAGCAGGAGGCGGGGTCCGCGCCCGTCGCCGGGCGGCTGAAGGTGCGGATCGGCAGCCACTCCATCACCTACCGCGGCAGCGTCCGCGTCAGCGCCCGGGACGACGGCTCGTACGCCGTCGAGGGCGACGCCGCCGAGGCCCGCGGCACCGGCTCGGTCGAGCTGGCGCTCACCGTCCGCCTGCGCGCCGCCGAGGGCGGCACCACCGTCACCGTCGAGGGCACCGCCTCGGCCGACGGCCGCGTCACCGAGCTGCCCGCCGACGCGGTGCACTCCGCCGTGACCCGCCTGCTCGGCCGCACGGTGGAGAACCTCGCCGCGGACGCCGCCGAGGAGCCGCGGGAGACGCGGCCGCCGCGCACCGCCGCCGAGCAGCGGCCCCCTTCCGTCTCCGAGGTCCCGCCCGCCTCCCCGGACCCCGCCGCCGGCGAGCCCGGGGCCGACCGGCCGGCCACGGCCGAACCCGCCGCCGAACCGCCCGCCGGTACCGGACAGCCCGCCCCCGCGCAGCACTTCGCGGAGGCGGCCGAGCCGCCCGCCGAGGCCGCGCACGCGCGCCGCACGATGATCGGCCGCAGCGCGGAGGAGGTCGACCACGCCCCGCCCCGCGGCCGCTACGCCCCCGTCCCGGCCCCGCAGACCGTCGCGCAGAACACCGTCCTGCGCTGGGCGGCCCCGGCGGCGGCGCTGGTGGTGGCGACCGCCGTCGTCGTGGGCCGGGCCCTGCGCCGCCGCCGCTGAGCCGCCACGGCCGGGCGGCCCTCTTGATCCCCCCAGTAGGGTCGTCCCGTGAGTAACGAACCCATCACGCTGACCGCGGGCGACGCGGCAGCGACCGTGCGGCCGGACCTCGGCGGCCGTGTCGCGGGGCTGCGCGTCGGCGGCACCGAACTGCTGCGCCAGGGCGACCGTTTCGGCTGCTTCCCGATGGTGCCCTGGTGCGGCCGGACCCGCGAGGGCCGGTTCCGCACCGGCGCCGTCCTGCACCAGCTGCCGCTCAACGCCCCGCCGCACGCCATCCACGGCACCGCCCGCGACGCCGCCTGGACCACCGCCCGCGTCACGGCCGACGAGGCGGTCCTGACGTACGACCTGGTGGATCCCTGGCCCTACTCCGGGCGGGTCACCCAGGTGATCGCGCTGGCGCCGGAGGCCCTGACGCTGACCATGGCCGTCGAGACGTACGACGACTCGTTCCCGGCGCAGATCGGCTGGCACCCGTGGTTCCAGCGGAACCTCGGCGGGGCCGGGGTGCGGCTCGACTTCAGCCCCGCCTGGCAGGAGGAGCGCGGCGACGACCACCTGCCCACCGGCAAGCGGACCGACCCCGGGCCCGGCCCCTGGGACGACTGCTTCGGCATGCCCGGCGGGGTCGACGTCACCCTCACCTGGCCGGGGCGGCTGGAACTGAGCGTCACCAGCCCCGAGAAGTGGGTCGTGATCTACGACGAGCAGGAGGCCGCCGTCTGCGTGGAGCCGCAGACCGGCCCGCCGGACGGGCTGAACACCTCGCCGCGCCTGGTCACGCCGCTGGAGCCGCTGGAGGCCAGCACGACCTGGCGCTGGCGCGGGCTCCGGGCGGACTGATCACGCGCGCCCGGCCCGTCCGACGAGACACCCCCTAAGCTGGCCTTATGACGACGGACGAGCGCGGCGCGCTGCTGCGGCAGATCAAGGACAAGGCCGTGGTGCACGGCAAGGTGACCCTCTCCTCGGGCCTGGAGGCGGACTACTACGTCGACCTGCGCCGCATCACGCTCGACGGCGAGGCCGCCCCGCTGGTCGGCCAGGTGCTGCTGGACCTGACCGCCGAGCTGGACTTCGACGCCGTCGGCGGGCTCACCATGGGCGCCGACCCGGTCGCCGCCGCGATGCTGCACGCCGCCGCCGCGCGGGGCCGCCGGCTGGACGCGTTCGTCGTGCGCAAGGCCGCGAAGGCGCACGGGCTGCAGCGGCGGGTCGAGGGCCCGGACATCGCGGGCCGCCGCGTGCTGGTCGTCGAGGACACCTCCACCACCGGCGGCTCCCCGCTCACCGCCGTCGAGGCGGTGCGCGAGGCCGGCGCCGAGGTGGTGGCCGTCGCCACGATCGTGGACCGGGCGACCGGCGCCGCCGAGAAGATCCAGGCGGGCGCGGGGGTGCCGTACCTGTACGCGTACGCCAAGGACGAGCTCGGCCTGGACTGAGATCCCGCCGCCGGGGCCCTCGGAGCATCCCGTCCCGTCTGGAAAGATGGGGCCGACGATGACGTCGCACCCAAGGTCTAGGTCAGGGCCGTAAGCACGCAGCACGCCAACCCGCACATACAAGGAGCGGACAGATGCCCATCGCAACCCCCGAGGTCTACAACGAGATGCTCGACCGGGCGAAGGCAGGCAAGTTCGCCTACCCGGCCATCAACGTCACCTCGTCCCAGACCCTGCACGCGGCGCTGCGCGGCTTCGCCGAGGCCGAGAGCGACGGCATCATCCAGATCTCGACCGGCGGCGCCGAGTTCCTGGGCGGCCAGCACAACAAGGACATGGTCACCGGCGCGGTCGCCCTGGCCGAGTTCGCGCACATCGTCGCCGAGAAGTACGACGTGACGGTCGCCCTGCACACCGACCACTGCCCGAAGGACAAGCTCGACGGCTACGTCCGCCCGCTGCTCGCGGTCTCCGAGGAGCGCGTCGCCCGCGGCCAGAACCCGCTGTTCCAGTCCCACATGTGGGACGGCTCCGCGGAGACCCTGGCCGACAACCTGGCCATCGGCCAGGAGCTGCTGGCCCGCGCCGCCGCCGCCAGGATCATCCTTGAGGTGGAGATCACCCCCACCGGCGGTGAGGAGGACGGCGTCACCCACGAGATCAACGACGAGCTGTACACCACCGTCGACGACGCCATCCGCACCGCCGAGGCCCTCGGCCTGGGCGAGAAGGGCCGCTACCTGCTGGCCGCGTCCTTCGGCAACGTGCACGGCGTGTACAAGCCGGGCAACGTGGTGCTCCGCCCCGAGCTGCTGAAGGAGCTCAACGAGGGCGTCGCCGCCAAGTACGGCCGCCCCGCCGACGCCAAGGTCTTCGACTTCGTCTTCCACGGCGGCTCCGGCTCCACCGAGCAGGAGATCCAGACCGCGCTGGAGAACGGCGTGGTCAAGATGAACATCGACACGGACACCCAGTACGCCTTCACGCGTCCCGTCGCCGACCACATGTTCAGGAACTACGACGGCGTCCTGAAGGTCGACGGCGAGGTCGGCTCCAAGAAGACCTACGACCCGCGCACCTGGGGCAAGCTCGCCGAGGCGGGCATGGCCGCGCGCGTCGTCGAGGCCTGCCGCAACCTGCGGTCCGCGGGGACCAGGCTGAAGTAGTACGCCCGTACGCGACGAGCCCGGTGCCACGGCACCGGGCTCGCTGTATACCTGGGGACATGCCCGACGTCCGGCTGGCCTCCCCCCGGGGCAGATGGCTGCTGCTCACCACGGTGCTCGGCTCGTCCATGGCCCTGCTGGACTCGACCGTGGTCAACGTGGCACTGCCCCGCATCGGCCAGGACCTCGGCGCGGACCTCGCCGCCCTGCAATGGACGGTCAACGCGTACCTGGTCACGCTGGCGGGGCTGATCCTGCTCGGCGGCGCCCTCGGCGACCACTACGGCCGGCGGCGGATCTTCGTGCTCGGCGCGGTGTGGTTCGCCGCCGCCTCGCTGCTGTGCGGGCTCGCCCCGAACGCCCAGGTCCTGGTGGCCGCCCGCGCCCTCCAGGGAGTCGGCGGCGCCCTGCTCACCCCCGGCTCGCTCGCCCTGATCCAGGCCTCCTTCCACCCGGACGACCGGAGCCGCGCGGTCGGCCTGTGGTCCGGCTTCGGCGGCGTCGGCGCGGCCGTGGGGCCGTTCCTGGGCGGCTGGCTGGTGGACGGTCCCGGCTGGCGCTGGGTGTTCCTGATCAACGTGCCCCCGGCCCTGGTGTGCGTGCCGGTGGCGCTGCGGCACGTGCCGGAGTCCGCCGCCGCGGGCGCGCGCCGCCGCTTCGACGCCCTCGGCGCCGCCCTGGGCGCGCTCGCGCTCGCCCTGGTGACGTACGCCCTGATCGAGGCCCCTGCCGGAGCCTGGACCGTCGGCGTCAGCGCGGGCGCGGGTCTGCTGGCCGCGGTCGCCTTCGTGGCCGTGGAGCGGCGGCGGCCCGACCCGATGATGCCGCCCGACGTCTTCGCCTCCCGCCAGTTCACCGCCGTCAACCTGGTCACCCTGTGCGTGTACGCGGCCTTCGGCGGCTTCTTCTTCCTCGCCGTCCTCCAGCTCCAGGTGGTCTCCGGCTACTCGGCGCTCGGCGCGGGCACCGCGCTGCTGCCGGCCACCGTGCTGATGCTGCTGTTCTCCGCGCGCTCGGGGGAGCTGGCGGAGCGGACCGGGCCGCGCGTGCCGCTGACGGCCGGGCCGCTGCTGTGCGCGGCGGGCATGCTGCTGATGCTCCGGGCCGGGCCGGACGCCTCGTACCTCGTCGACGTCCTGCCCGCCCTGCTGGTGCTGGGCCTCGGCATGGTCACCCTGGTGGCCCCGCTCACCGCCACGGTCCTGGCCTCCGTGGACGTCTCCCGGGCCGGTCTGGCGAGCGGCGTCAACAACGCGGCGGCGCGGGCGGCGGGCCTGGTGGCGGTCGCCGCGCTGCCCCTGGTCACCGGGATGGGTCCGGAGGCGTACCGCTCGCCGGACGCCTTCGACGCGGCGTTCGGCCGGGCGATGCCGGTGTGCGCGGCCGTGCTGGCGGCCGGGGCGGTGCTGGCCTTCGCGTGCGTCCGCCGGCCGGCCCCGGACCGCGAGCGGCCGGAGTGCCGCACGCACGGCGACGTGACCTGCCCGCCGCTGGAGCGGCTGGGGCAGCCGGGACCGCCGGGACCGCCGGGGCGCGGCGCGGCGGGCGCGCAGGGCGGGACGGGCGCTGTCCGCGGCGCGCGGCGATGCACCAGACTGGGACCCATGACGATGCACCAGAACCTCCTCGGGGGACCGCCCCCGACCCACCTCCCCGACGACCCGGAGCCGCGCGAGCTGCTCGCGGGCGGCACCCCGTCCGCCGACGTCGCGGCGAAGTACCCGACGTCCTCGCTGGCGTGGGCCCAGCTGGCCGACGAGGCGTTCGAGCGGGGCAGCGTCGTGGAGTCGTACGCCTACGCCCGGACGGGCTACCACCGCGGCCTGGACGCCCTGCGCCGCAGCGGCTGGAAGGGCCACGGGCCCGTGCCGTGGGAGCACGAGCCGAACCGCGGCTTCCTGCGCGCCCTGCACGCCCTCGCCCGCGCGGCGGGCGCGATCGGCGAGCAGGAGGAGCACGAGCGCTGCAGCCAGTTCCTGAAGGACTCCTCACCGGTGGCCGCCCAGACCCTCGGCTAGTGCCGCGGCAGGCAGCGTTCGCCCCGTCGCGGCGTCCGGCACGCACTCCCGCCGCACCGGCCGGAAGCCCGAGTACGTCCCGTACGAGGGCTTCCGGCCGGCCCGCCGAGGGCACGCACCGGACGCCGCTCCGCCACGGGCAGACGTGGCCTGCCGCGGCACTGGCGCCGTGTATCCGCGGGCCCGTCCGTGATCAGGCCGGCCTTGCGCGTCACCGGGGCATCCCCGACCATGCGGGGTGGGGACCGGGGCCCCCGTGTCGGTAACGGCAGGGGCGGACCGCTACCCGGAGTCACCGCAGGAGACAGCGATGTCCCAAGAGGCTCTCGACACGCATGAGCCCGAGACCCCGCCTCTCGACCCGAAGACCGACTGGAACGCGGGCACGACGCCGTACGAGGATACGTCAGGGCGGATGTGCTCACCCACCTCCAGCACCCTGTCTCGGACGATCCCGGGGAGCTGGTCTTCCTGGTCACGACCCAGGTGATGGAGCTGTGGTTCACCGTCGTCGTCCACGAGTGGGAGACCGCGGCGCAGGCGCTGCGCGAGGACGACGTGCCGGTGGCCGTCGCGGCGCTGAAGCGTTCCGCCCGCGAGCTGGAGGCGCTGAACGCCTCCTGGAAGCCGCTCGGGCAGTTGACGCCGGCCCAGTTCAACGCGTACCGCTCCGCCCTCGGTGAGGGCTCCGGATTCCAGTCGGCGATGTACCGGCGGATGGAGTTCCTGCTCGGGGAGAAGTCCGCGTCGATGCTGGTGCCGCACCGGGGCACGCCCCGCGTGCACGCCGAGCTGGAGAAGGCGCTGCACCGGCCGAGCCTGTACGACGAGGTGCTGCGGCTGCTGGCGCGGCGCGGGCACGCCGTCCCGGAGTCCGTGCTGCGGCGGGACGTGTCGCGGCGCTACGAGCCGTCGGACGAGGTCGAGGCGGTGTGGGCGGCCGTGTACGCCGGTGACCAGGACGCCGAACCGGTCCGCCTCGGCGAGGCGCTGACCGACGTGGCGGAGCTGGTGTGGCGCTGGCGCAACGACCACCTGGTCGCCACCCGCCGCGCGATGGGCGGCAAGCCCGGCACGGGCGGCTCGGCCGGTGTGGCGTGGCTGGAGAAGCGGGCCGGCAAGAACGTCTTCCCCGAGCTGTGGACGGCGCGGTCGTATGTCTGAGCCGAACGGTCGCCGGTCCGAGCTGGTCGCGCAGGCCGGGAAGCGGGACGCCGAGGACCCCCTCGCGGGGAAGCGGTCGGCGTTCGTCCTGGACGACGTGGTGTACCTGGACGGCAACTCGCTGGGCGCGCTGCCGGCCGCGGTGCCCGGCCGGGTGGCGGACGTCGTCCGCCGGCAGTGGGGGCGCCTGCGCATCCGCTCGTGGGAGGAGAGCGGCTGGTGGACCGCGCCCGAGCGGATCGGCGACCGCATCGCCCCCCTGGTCGGGGCGGGCCCCGGGCAGGTCGTCGTCGGCGACTCGACCAGCGTCAACGTCTTCAAGGCGCTGGTGGCGGCGGTGCGGCTGGCCGGGGACGGGCGGGACGAGATCGTCGTGGACGCCACCACCTTCCCCACGGACGGGTACATCGCCGGGTCGGCGGCCCGGCTGACCGGGTGCACGCTGCGTCCGGTGCCGCCGGGCGAGGTGGCGTCCGTGCTGTCCGGGCGTACGGCCGCCGTGCTGCTGAACCACGTCGACTACCGCACGGGCCGGCTGCACGACCTGCCCGGCCTGACCGCCGCGGTGCGCGCGGCGGGCGCGGTGGCGGTGTGGGACCTGTGCCACAGCGCGGGCGCGCTGCCGGTGGGGCTGGACGAGCACGGCGTGGACCTGGCGGTCGGCTGCACGTACAAGTACCTCAACGGAGGGCCGGGCGCACCGGCGTACCTGTATGTGCGGGCCGGCCTCCAGGACCGTTTCGACTCCCCGCTGCCGGGGTGGAACTCACACGCGGAGCCCTTCGGCATGCGCGGCTCCTACGAGCCCGCGCGGGGCGCGGTGCGCGGCCGGGTCGGGACGCCGGACATCCTGTCGATGCTGGCCCTGGAGGCGGCGCTGGAGGTGTGGGACGGCGTGTCGGTCGAGGCCGTGCGCGCGAAGTCCCTCGCCCTGACGGACTTCTTCCTGGAGTGCGTGGCGGAGTACGTGCCGGCGGGGCGGGTGGAGTCGGTGACCCCGCTCGCCCACGCGGAGCGCGGCAGCCAGGTCGCGCTGCGGTGCCCCGGCGCGGGGGACGTGATGCGGCGGCTGGTCGAGCGGGGCGTGGTCGGCGACTTCCGCGCCCCCGACATCCTGCGCTTCGGCTTCACGCCGCTGTACGTGGGCTTCGCGGACGTGGAGCGGGCGGGGCGGGTGCTGGGGGAGGTGCTCACCACCTGAGGGGCGTCTCGCCAAAACGGTTCACCTGACCCTCACCGTGGGTGACATCCCCGTGTGGTCCCACGTCACCGGCCTGATACCGTCCCCGCCGACGGCCGACCTCCCCCCTGGTCCGCCACCCCCGTCACGTCGTTGAGAGGTTGGAGCATGCCGGACGACGCCGCAGCAGCCCGGGCCGCCGCCGAGGAGGAGTCCGCCTTCTCGCACCCGGCCGTCGCCCCCGACGCCACGGCCGCGTACGGCGATCATCCCGACCAGGTCGTCGACTTCTACGCCCCGCACGGCCCGGGGGCCGCGGAGCCGGCGGTGGCGGCCTCCGCCCCGCTCGTCGTGGTGCTGCACGGGGGCTCGTGGCGGGCGCCGTACGACCGCCGGCACGTCAGCCCGTTCGCGGGCTTCCTGGCGCGCCAGGGGTTCGCCGTGGCGAGCGTCGAGTACCGCAGGGGCGCGGAGCGGCCGGACGGGGACGCCGGGCCGGTCGCCGGCCGCTGGCCGGAGACGTTCGACGACGTCGCCGCGGCGCTGGACGCGCTGCCCGCCCTCGTACGGGAGGCCCTGCCGCGGGCCGACCCGCGCCGCACGGTGCTCACCGGCCACTCGGCGGGCGGGCACCTGGCGCTGTGGGCGGCCGCCCGGCACGTCCTCCCGGCGGACGCGCCCTGGCGCACGGACCGGCCCGCGCCGCTGCGGGGCGTGGTGGCCCTGGCCCCGATCGCCGACTTCGCGGTGGCCGGGAAGCTGGAGGTGTGCGGGGGCGCGGCCGGTCAGCTGCTGGGCGGGCCGGAGCACTTCGCGGCCCGGCAGCCGTACGCCGACCCGGCGCTCCTGCTGCCGACCGGCATCGCCACGACGCTCGTCCAGGGCCGCGCGGACGCCGACGTCCCGCCGGCCGTCGCCGAGGCGTACGCGGCGGCGGCGGCGAAGGCGGGCGAGATGGTGGGGCTGACGCTGCTGGCGGACACCGGTCACTTCCCGCTGATCGACCCGGTGGCGGACGCGTGCGCGGTGGTGGTGGAGGAGATCGCCCAGCTGGCGTGGTGAGCACGCGCGTGGCCGCGTCGGCCGGGGCGTCCGGCCCGGTGAGCGGGAACGCGCCCGGTGCGGGCCCGGCCCCCGTGGGCCCGGTACCCGTAGTACCTGAGACGGACCCCGCAGGACCCCTCTCGCTGGGGACGACCGGGGCCCCCGCCCGGCCGTACGGTTTCGCACGTGACCGAGACGACCCAGACGCACACCCCGCCGGCCCCGCCGGGCGGTGCCGCGGCGCGCAGCCCCGAGTTCCGGCTGGCCCTGGACGCCCTGCGCGGGCTGCGCCAGGACCTCTTCGACGACGCCTTCGCCTACCGCCCGCTGCCCCGCAGGAGCGTCGACGGCCCCGTGACGCGCCGGCTGACGGGCCGGGCGCGGCAGTACGCGCAGTGGGCCCCGCACGCGGTGGTGGGGGCGGCGGGCCTGCTGGCGATGCTCGTCGGGTACGAGTCCAGCCGCGGCGCGTTCCTCGACGTGCTGGCCGGCCTCCTCGCCCTGGCCCCGGTCCTGCTGACCCTGGTCCGCCCGGTCGGCGCCTTCTGGGCGTCCCTGGCGGCGGCCCCGGTCTCCGGCCTGTGCTACGGCGGCTGGTACGAGTGGCCGTGGCCGCCCGGCAGCTTCCTGACGCACCTGACCGTGCTGACCGTGGTCGCCGTGCGCACCCGGCCGCGTACGGCCGCGTGGATGTGGGTGCTGACCCTGGTCTACGGGCTCTTCGCGGACACCCTGCACCACTCGGGCTACTACGACAGCACCACCGGCCCGATGCTGGTCCTGTCGGCGTTCGCGCTGCTGTCCGTCGCCGTGCTGCACATACGCCGCCAGGCCCGGCAGGAGGTGACCGCCCAGCGGACGGTCACCGCGCACGAGCGCTCCCGCCGCACGCTGCTGGAGGAACGCACGACGATCGCCCGCGAACTGCACGACGTCGTCGCCCACCACATGTCGGTCGTGGCCATCCAGGCGGAGGCCGCGCCCTACCGGGTGCAGAACCCGCCCCCGGAGCTGGAGCGGGCCTTCGCCACCATCCGGGAGAACGCGGTGGCGGCCCTGACCGAGCTGCGCCGGGTGCTGGGCGTCGTACGCGCCGAGGACTACGAGGCGCCCGAGGCCCCGCAGCCCACCCTCGCCGACCTGGACGCGCTGCTCGCCAACGTGCGCGACGCGGGCCTGACCGTCGACAAGGCCGTGACCGGAGCGGTGCGGGAACTGCCGCAGGGGGTGGGGCTGTCGGCGTACCGCATCGTCCAGGAGGCGCTCAGCAACACCCTGCGGCACGCGCCCGGCGCGACCGCCCGGGTCGAGATCGGCTACGTCCTCGGCGGCCTGGGCCTGCGCGTCGTCAACGGCCCGCCCCCGTACCCGGCCCCGGTGAAGCCCTCGCCCGGCGCCGGCCACGGCATCACCGGCATGCGCGAACGCGTCACCATGCTGAAGGGCGGGATGACGGCGGGCGCCACGGACGACGGCGGCTACGAGGTGGCGGTGTTCCTGCCGGTGGCCACGGTGAGCGAAGGAGAGGCATGACCATCCGCGTCCTGGTCGCGGACGACCAGATGATGGTCCGCGAGGGCTTCTCCGTGCTGCTGAACGCGATGCCGGACATCGAGGTCGTCGGCGAGGCGGTCAACGGCCGGGAGGCGGTCGAGCAGGTCCGCGAACTGGCTCCGGACGTGGTGCTGATGGACATCCGGATGCCCGAGCTGAACGGCATCGAGGCGACCCGGGAGATCATCGCTGCGGACGGCGCGGCGAAGGTGCTGGTGCTGACCACGTTCGACCTGGACGAGTACGTGTACCAGGCGCTGCGGGCGGGCGCCTCCGGCTTCCTGCTCAAGGACGCCTCGGCGCGGCAGCTCGCCGACGGCGTCCGGGTGGTGGCCTCCGGTGAGGCCCTGCTGGCCCCGTCCGTCACCAGGCGGCTGATCACGGAGTTCTCCAGGCTCTCCGGGCCCTCGGCCCTGCCGGCCACCGCCCAGGCCGCCTACGGGGACCTCACCGAGCGGGAGACGGAGGTGCTGGTCCTGATCGCCCAGGGCCTGTCGAACGCGGAGATCGCCGGCCGGCTGGTGGTGGCCGAGTCGACGATCAAGACCCACGTCAGCCGGATCCTGGTGAAGCTGGGCCTGCGGGACCGCACGCAGGCGGCGGTGTTCGCCTACGAGGCGCGGCTGGTGACCCCGGGCTGAGCGCGTCCCGGCCGCCGCCGTCCGCGCCGTACGGCCCCCTGTTCAGCGACCGGCCCGCCGCGTTAGCGTCCGTTCATGGCAGCCGCTCCCGATCTCGCCTTCGACCCCTGGGACCCGGCGTTCCTCGCCGACCCGTACCCCGCCTACGCGGAGCTGCGGGCCCGGGGCCGCGTGATCCGCTACGAGCCCACCGGCCAGTGGCTGGTCCCGCACCACGCGGACGTCTCGGCGCTGCTGCGCGACCGGCGCCTGGGCCGCGCCTACCGGCACCGGTTCACGCACGAGGAGTTCGGCCGGACCCCGCCCCCGCCGGAGCACGAGCCGTTCCACACGCTCAACGACCACGGGATGCTCGACCTGGAGCCGCCGGACCACACCCGGATCCGGCGCCTGGTGTCGAAGGCGTTCACCCCGCGCACCGTGGAGCGGCTGAGGCCGTACGTCGAGAAGCTCGCCGGGGACCTCGTCGCGGCGCTGGTCGAGGCGGGCGGCGGCGACCTGCTGACCGACGTGGCCGAACCCCTCCCGGTCGCGGTGATCGCCGAGCTGCTCGGCATCCCCGGGCCGGACCGGGGCCCGCTGCGCCCCTGGTCGGCGGAGATCTGCGGGATGTACGAGCTGAACCCGTCCGAGGAGACGGCGGCGCGGGCGGTGCGGGCCTCGGCCGAGTTCTCGGCGTACCTGCGGGAGCTGATCGCGCGGCGCCGGGCGGAGCCGGGGGAGGACCTGATCTCCGGTCTGATCGCGGCACACGACGAGGGTGAGCGGCTGACCGAGCAGGAGATGGTCTCGACGGCGGTGCTGCTGCTGAACGCGGGGCACGAGGCCACGGTGAACGCCACGGTCAGCGGCTGGTGGGCGCTGTTCCGCAACCCGGACCAGCTGGCGGCCCTGCGCGCCGACCACTCCCTCGTCCCCTCGGCCGTCGAGGAGCTGATGCGCTACGACACCCCGCTCCAGCTCTTCGAGCGCTGGGTCCTGGACGACATCGAGATCGACGGGACGACGGTCCCGCGGGGCGCGGAGATCGCGATGCTCTTCGGCTCGGCCAACCACGACGACGAGGTCTTCGCCCGGCCCGCCCGCCTCGACCTGACCCGCCGGGACAACCCGCACATCTCCTTCAGCGCCGGCATCCACTACTGCATCGGCGCCCCCCTGGCCCGCATGGAGCTCGCGGCGTCGATGAGGGCCCTCCTGGCCCGGGCCCCGGCCCTGACCCCCACCACCGAGCCCCGGCGCAGGCCGAACTTCGTGATCAGGGGGTTGCAGGGGCTCACCGTGCGGGTGGGGTGATCCCGCCGGGCAGCATCAGCCCCCACGCCCCCTCCCGCACCCGCCACGTCCGGGTCCGTACCGGGCCGCTGACGCCGGCGTCCGAGTGGTAGCGGAAGTCCGTGCCGGAGACGGTCACCGTGCGCCCCTGCGCGCGCAGCGGCGCGGCCGCCGCGCCCACCGACAGCGGGCGCACCTCGACCTCCGCCGCCCCGGAGCCGCCCGGGGTGACGGACACCCCCTCGACCGGCTGGCCCAGATCCACCAGCGTCGACCCGTCGACCTCCACCCGCAGCCGTGCCGGGCCGGGCGCGGGCGCCGACGCGACGCGCGCCGGACGGACCGGCACCAGGGTGCGCACGAGGGACTGGCAGGTCCGCAGCCAGGGCGCCCGCGCCACCGCCGCGCCCGCCCTGCCCAGCGGCACCGGCGGTATCCGCAGCGCGCCCAGCACCACCCCGTCGCTGTCGTCGACGAGCAGGTCCAGCCGCCGCTCCGCCCCCTCCAGCACGGCCCGTGCCGCCGACACCGCGCTCGTGGGCACCCCCAGCGCCGAGGCGAGCCCCAGAGAGGTCCCCACGGGGACGACCGCCAGCACACTTCCGGCCAGCTCCCGGCGGCGGTGCAGCAGGGACACCGCCCGCACCAGCGCCCGGTCGTCACCGATCACCACCGGCCGCCGAGACCCCCTGCGCTGGAGGGCCCGGGCGAACTCCTCCGGCCCGTCCGGCAGGCACACCTTGGTGGCCGCACCCGCGCTGAGCACGTCTTTCGCGATGCGGACGGACTCCCCGTCCGTCCTCCGAGCGACCGGATCGATGATCACCAGCAGCTGATCGGACATCGCGGAAGTCGCCACCTCGGTCATGCCTCGCTTCCTCGGGTAGCATCTTTGTGCAAGAGCCCCTTGCGCTATTGCGCCAGGGGTTTCGTCTATTCCGGGGCACCCGGTCCGACGGTTGCGGCCAACGACGGCCGCGGGCACGCGGCGGCACGAGCCACCGCGTACGCCCTCGACCATGGACATGCCCCGCCCGGAAGGGGTGTACGCGCGTGCCCGCACTTGTGCTGCTCGGTGCTCAGTGGGGTGACGAAGGCAAGGGAAAGGCGACGGACCTGCTAGGCGGGTCGGTCGACTACGTAGTGCGCTACCAGGGCGGCAACAACGCCGGCCACACCGTCGTCGTCGGCGACCAGAAGTACGCGCTCCACCTGCTCCCTTCCGGAATCCTGTCTCCCGGCTGCACGCCGGTCATCGGCAACGGCGTCGTCGTCGACCCGTCTGTCCTGCTCTCCGAGCTGAGCGGGCTGAACGAGCGTGGCGTTGACACGTCCAAGCTCCTGATCAGCGGCAACGCGCACATCATCACGCCGTACAACGTGACGGTCGACAAGGTGACGGAACGCTTCCTCGGAAAGCGCAAGATCGGCACCACCGGCCGCGGCATCGGCCCGACGTACGCCGACAAGATCAACCGCGTCGGCATCCGCGTGCAGGACCTGTACGACGAGTCGATCCTGACCCAGAAGGTCGAGGCGGCGCTCGACGTCAAGAACCAGGTCCTCACCAAGCTCTACAACCGCCGCGCGATCGCCGTGGACCAGGTGGTCGAGGAACTGCTGGGCTACGCCGGCAAGCTCGCCCCGTACGTCGCCGACACCGTCCTGGTGCTCAACCGGGCGCTGGAGGAGGACAAGGTCGTCCTGTTCGAGGGCGGCCAGGGCACCCTGCTGGACATCGACCACGGCACGTACCCGTTCGTGACGTCGTCGAACCCGACCGCGGGCGGCGCCTGCACCGGCGCCGGTGTCGGTCCGACGAAGATCAGCCGCGTCATCGGCATCCTCAAGGCGTACACGACCCGCGTCGGCGCGGGCCCCTTCCCGACCGAGCTGTTCGACGAGGACGGCGAGGCGCTGCGCCGCATCGGCGGCGAGCGCGGTGTCACCACCGGCCGCGACCGCCGCTGCGGCTGGTTCGACGCGGTGATCGCCCGCTACGCGACCCGCGTGAACGGCCTGACCGACTTCTTCCTCACCAAGCTCGACGTCCTCACCGGCTGGGAGCAGATCCCGGTCTGCGTGGCCTACGAGATCGACGGCGAGCGCGTCGAGGAGCTGCCCTACTCGCAGACCGACTTCCACCACGCGAAGCCGGTCTACGAGATGCTGCCGGGCTGGTCGGAGGACATCAGCAAGGCCAAGTCCTTCTCCGACCTGCCGAAGAACGCCCAGGCCTACGTCAAGGCCCTGGAGGAGATGTCCGGCGCCCCGATCTCCGCGATCGGCGTGGGCCCCGGCCGCGACGAGACGATCGAGATCAACTCGTTCCTCTGAGCGGAGCGCTCCGCTTCGGCAGCGCGACGAAGGCGGCCCAGGCCTCACCGGAGACGGTGAGGTGTGGGCCGCTGGCGGCTTTGGAGTCGCGGACGTGTATGACGTCCTGGCCGTGGGCCGCTTCGAGGCATTCGCCGCCGCTGTCGCTGCTGTAGCTGGACTTGAACCACCGCGGAGTGCTGGTCACTGGAGTTCTCCTGCCAACCGCTCGATGAGGCCCAGCGATTCACGAGGGCCCAGGGCCTGGGAACGGATCTTCGCATACCGGTGCGCGTACGTCGTCACCTTTGCCGGGTCGCCTACGAGGATGCTCTCGTCCTGCGGTTCCAGATAGACGAGGTGCTCGTGGTCCGGGGTTTCCACCAGCGTCATCTCGCCACGAGCACCCGCGTGTTCGCCGCAGAGGCCGCTGTCCACCGGCAGCACCTGGAGGGTGACGTTGCGGCCCTGCGCGCACTCGGCGAGGTGTCGCAGCTGCTCACGCATGACCTCACGGCTGCCGATGGTGCGCCGTAGCGCGGACTCCTCGATGATCAGCTCGATCAGAGCCGTCGGGTCCCGTTCGAAGAGGGCCCGCCGCGCCAACCGGGCCTCGACCAGCTCCTGGACGCGCTCCTCCTTGAGAGGTGGGTAGCCACCACCGATCAGCGCGCGGGCGTATGCCTCGGTTTGAAAGAGGCCGTGGACCACGAAAGTCACGTAGCTGGAGAGCGTCAGCGCCCTCTGCTCCAGCACCACATAGCCCTTGAACTGCGCCGGATACTTGTCCAGCCGCATCAGTTCCCGCGCCTTCTCGAACACCCCCAGCCCACTCCCGATCACCTCCTCCAACCGCACCAGCATCTGATCACTCGCGGGCTGCGCGCACGTCTCCATGGCGCTGACCGCCGACGCCGTGTAACCGATCTTCTTCCCCAGCTGCTCCTGCGAGAGCTGCTGTTGCTCACGCAGGGCCTTGGCCAGGGCGGCGACCATGTAGGCCGTACCGCCCGCCTCCGTCTTGTTCTCAGCCCGCGCCATTGCGGTCACCCCCGAACTCAACCGAACTCAACCGGTCGCAACTGTCCGCTACTCTTGTCGGACCGTGTCCGACCAACGACGTAGAGTCATGGAAAACCGTAGCCCCACCCACTGACACTGGCCCCATGAATGCGCAATGTGACCCGAACTGGGTCCCCCGCACCGGAATCCACCTCCGCAAGGCCGGCGTCCGGTTCGACGCGGTGCGCGTGGACGGCGACAGGGGCCGCGCCCTCGCCGACGACCTCGCGCGCATGACCGGCGGGGAGCCCGGCCCCGTCGTGGAGTCGTCGACGGGGTGCAGGGGCGTCTACTTCCTCGTCCCCGTGGGCGGCGCCTCCCACCGTCCGTGGCCGCCGGGCGTCACCCGCCTCACCGCGGGCCCGAACCACATCTCGTACATCCCGGTCCCCGCCCTCGACGGCATGACCTGGCCCCTCTCCTGGCGGTACCGCCCCACGGCCGCCGGCCGCCTGGTCCACCCGCGGCTGCTCCTCGCCGCCCTTCACTCCGCGTGCGAGCCACCGGGGGGTGAACCCGGAAAAGAGCCGAGAAGCCCCGGCGGGCGGCGCACCCTCAGCTGAAGACGATCATGGAGCCCTGTGCCAGGCTGCGGGTCGCCGCCGCGTGCAGGCCGAGCCAGACGTGGCGCTCGCGGGCGAACGGGCTGGGGTCGTACGGAGCGGGCACGGCCGGCTCCTCCAGCTCCGTGGGCGCCGAGGGCGGCTGCGGGGCCGCCGGCGGGCTGGCCGGGTCGATGCCGATCGACGGGGCCACGAACTCCAGCTCCCGCAGCAGTGCCTGCGAGGAGCCCAGCGGGCCGCCGCCCGCGAGGAGTTCGTCGTCGGACAGCGGGTGCGGGAAGTCGACGGGGACGTACGCTCCCGCGTGGTCGTAGTGCCAGACCAGGTGCGACTGCTGGGCCGTCCCCTCGAACATCTCCAGCAACTGCTCGTAGTCGCCGCCCAGCTCGTCGACCGGGGTCACCGGCAGGCCGCACACCTGGAGCAGGTAGGCGCGGCGCAGGAAGTGCAGCGCGTCGTAGTCGAAGCCGGCCACCGGGGCGACGTCGCCGGACAGGCCCGGCATGTACTGGTACACCGGCACCGGTGGCAGCCCCGCCTCGGCGAGCACCTTGTTGTATTGCGCGAGTTCCTCGGCGAACGGGTTGTCCGGCGTGTGGCACAACACGTCGACGAGCGGTACCAGCCACAGATCACAGGCCAAAAGAGGGCTCCTCACCACACAGGCGGCGCACAGCGTGTCGGTCGCAGAAGGGTAATCCGGGTACTGCGGGGCGGGACCCCGCGTGCAGGTCCCATACCCACGTCAGCCGGTGGCCAGCCGCTCGATCAGAGCCAGCGCGTGCGCGTTGTGCGCGGCCACCAGGGAGCGCGCGGCCTCGGTGTCGCGTCGGCACAGCGCGTCGATCAGTTCGGTGTGGCCGGCCCACAGGTGCCCGCGCAGATCGGGGAGCCGGCGCAGATGCTGCACCGCGCCCACCCAGGACTGCACGCGCAGCCGGTGCAGGAAGTCCACCAGGTAGGGGTTGCCGAACAGGCTGCTCAGCTCGCGCCAGAAGCGCAGGTCGTAGCCGATCAGGACGGGGAGGTCACCGGCGCACGCGGCGCGCTGCGCCTCCTCGCCGCGCCGGCGCACGCCCGCGAGCGCGGTGGCCGTGAACGGATCGCCCGGATCCCGGAAGTGGGGCGGGCCGCCCCGGCCGTGCTCCAGGGCGTGGAACATGCCGTCGATGACCAGGCTGCGGGCCTCGACCAGCCCGCGGAAGTCGGCGAAGGAGTACTCGCGGACCCGGAAGCCCCGGTGCTGGAGCGCGTCGAGCAGCCCCTGCGCGGACAGGTCGACCAGCGCCTCGCGCACCGGCGTCGCGGAGACCCCGTACTGGTCGGCGATCTCCCTGACCGTGAACTCCTGCCCCGGCTGCAACCGCCCGGCCAGCACCTCGTCGCGGAGCGCGTCCGCGATCTGCTGCCGCAGGGTGCTGCGGGTCACAGCGCCGTTGCCGCCGGTGCCGGGCATGATCGGAGGTCTCCTCGTCGCGTGCGGATGGCGTGCTCGTGGGGTGCCCACGAGCACGCCACCTTACGCGTTTCCCGGCCGGTCCGGCCCGGCCGGGCCGTGCTCACGCGGTGTGCTCGTCGGCCACCGACAGGGCCGCGTCCAGCGCCGCCAGCCCTGCCTTCAGCTCCTCCTCGTTCACGTTGCACGGCGGCACGACGTGCGTCCGGTTCATGTTCACGAACGGCCACACCCCGCCCGCCTTCGCCGCCGCGGCGAAGGCCGCCATCGGGGCGTTGGCCTCGCCGGCCGCGTTGTACGGCACCAGCGGCTCGCGCGTCTCCTTGTTCCTGACCAGGTCGAGCGCCCAGAACATGCCGACGCCGCGCACCTCGCCCACGCACGGGTGCCGCTCGGCCAGCTCCCGCAGGGCCGGCCCGACGACCTCGGCGCCCAGCCGGGCGGCGTGCTCCACGACGCCCTCCTCGGCCATCACGCCGATCGTCGCGACGGCGGCGGCGCAGGCGAGCGGGTGGCCGGAGTACGTCAGGCCGCCCGGGTACGGCCGCTTGCCGAAGGTCTCGGCGATCTCCCCGCAGATGGCCACGCCGCCCAGCGGCACGTACCCGGAGTTGACGCCCTTGGCGAAGGTCATCAGGTCGGGCACGACGTCGAACAGGTCGGCCGCGAACCACTCGCCGGTCCGCCCGAACCCGGCCATCACCTCGTCCAGCACGAAGACGATCCCGTACGTGTCGCAGAGCCGGCGGACGCCCGCCAGGTACCCGGGCGGCGGCACCATGATCCCCGCGGTGCCCGGGATCGTCTCCAGGACGATCGCGGCGATGGTCGCCGGGCCCTCGAAGACGATCGTCGACTCCAGGTGCTCCAGCGCCCGGGCGCACTCCTGCTCCTCGGTCTCGGCGTAGAAGCGCGAGCGGTAGAGGAAGGGCGCCCAGAAGTGGACGACGCCCGCGGCGCCGCTGTCGTTGGCCCAGCGGCGCGGATCGCCGCTGAGGTTGATCGCCTGCTGGGTGCCGCCGTGGTACGAGCGGTAGGCCGAGAGCACCTTGGGGCGGCCCGTGTGCAGCCGGGCCATGCGCACCGCGTGCTCGACGGCGTCGGCGCCGCCGTTGGTGAAGAAGATCTTGTCCAGGTCGCCGGGGGTGCGCTCGGCGATCAGCCGGGCGGCCTCGGAGCGGGCCTCGACGGCGAAGGCGGGCGCGAAGGTGGACAGGGTCGCGGCCTGCTCCTGGATCGCGGCGACGACCTTGGGGTGCTGGTAGCCGATGTTGGTGAAGACGAGGCCGCTGGTGAAGTCGAGGTAGCGGTTGCCGTCGTAGTCCCAGAAGTACGAGCCCTCCGCACCGGCGACGGCGAGCGGGTCGATGAGCTCCTGCGCGGACCAGGAGTGGAACACGTGCGCGCGGTCCGCGGCCTTCACGGCTGCGCCGGCGGCGGAATGGGGCTGAGGGGTCATGCCGCCGAGGGTAAATGTCCGGGATGCGGACGCGACATCGGCGTCCTGTATGGGGTCGCGCACATTCCGCGACAGACTGTCGACGGCCCGCCCCGGCACGCGCGGCCGCCGGACGTGGGGCGACGGGCCGCGGAACGCCGGCCTCCGGTGCGGAACCGCGGGCAGCGGCCCGGCCGTCTCTCCGTACCGCCGCATTATTCTTCGGTCAACGCACAGGGCGGATGGGGGAGGCGGGTTTCGCCGTGGACACACTGGGGCCTGGGGATCCACCGCGGATCGGTGCCTACCGGCTGCTGGCGCGGCTCGGCGCCGGCGGGATGGGGCAGGTGTATCTGGCGCGCTCGGACCGGGGGCGGACCGTCGCGGTCAAGCTGGTGCGCGCGGAGCTGGCCGCGCAGGAGGAGTTCCGCGCCCGGTTCCGGCAGGAGGTGCAGGCCGCGCGGCGGGTCGGCGGCCACTGGACCGCGCCCGTGCTCGACGCCGACACCGAGGCGGCCGTGCCGTGGGTGGCCACCGGCTATGTCGCGGGGCCGAGCCTGCAGCAGGTCGTCGGGCGGGAGCACGGGGCGCTGCCCGAGCGGTCGGTGCGGATCCTGGCGGCCGGGCTGGCGCACGCGCTGAAGGACATCCACGCCGCCGGGATCGTGCACCGCGACCTCAAGCCGTCCAACGTGCTGGTGACCATCGACGGGCCCCGGGTCATCGACTTCGGGATCGCGCGGGCGATGGAGACGGTGACCGACGGGGGCCTGACCCGGACCGGCGCCCTCGTCGGCTCGCCCGGTTTCATGGCGCCCGAGCAGGTGCGCGGCGACCGCATCACCCCGGCCTGCGACGTCTTCTGCCTCGGCTCGGTCCTCGCCTACGCCGCGACCGGCACCCTCCCCTTCGGCGGCGCCGACAGCGGGGTGCACGCCCTGATGTTCCGCATCGCCCAGGAGGAACCCGGCCTGGACGGCGTCCCCGAGGGCGTCGCCGACCTCGTCCGCGACTGCCTGCGCAAGGACCCGGCCGCCCGGCCGACGCTGGACGACGTCCTGCGCCGCACGGGCGCGGAGGACACGGTCACCGGCGGGCGGTCCCGGGATCCCTGGCTGCCGGGCGCGCTGGTGGCCCAGCTCGGCCGGCACGCGGTGCGGCTGCTGGACACGGAGGACCCGCAGGCGGCCGGCGGCACCGACGCCGGTCGGCGCACCACACCCGAGCACGCCTCCGCCGCCGACGAGGCGCTGCCCGCCGCGGCGGGGCAGCGGCCGGGCCCGCGACCGCAGGACCGGACGCCCACCGCGGCCGCGGCCCAGGGCGCCGCACCG
>NZ_JBHMCY010000033.1:0-76022 GCF_042430725.1 Streptomyces cinereospinus
GGGAACCGCCCGAGCACCGCGTCCACCTCCGGCGTCAGCGCCGCCGCGAGGCGGGTGGCGACCGGCAGCGTGTCGTCCCGCAGGGTCCGCGCGGCGTCCAGCACGACCGAGCGGGCCGCCCGCTCGGGGACGTCGGCGGCGGCCCGCTCGTACAGTGCGGCGCCCTCCTCCAGGACCAGGCCGGTGTCGAGGCCGGCGGGCACCTTGATGCCGGCGACGCGGCGCCAGGTGGTGACCGGGTCGCTCCACGCCTCGACGGAGTACGTCCACAGACCCACGGCGTCCGGTGTGACCTCGGCGCCCCAGCGGTCGGTGCCGGGGGCGAGTTCGCGCATCGGCGTCCAGGGACCGGGCCGGCCCTCGGGATCCCGCAGGACGACGTTGGCGGCGACCGCGTCATGGCCCTCGCGGAACACGGTGGCCGTGACCTGGAACGTCTCTCCGGGGACGGCCTTCGCCGGGCGCCTGCCGCGATCCACCGCCGGATGGACGTCCCGGACCGGAATGCGGCCGATGGCCTCAGTCGTACTCATGGGTCTCACCTCCGTCGTACTCGGAGCCGGGCCCCGCGGCCCGGCTCGGGATCCTGCACCTGCGGAAGTTAACGCCCCGCCCGGCTGTGCCGGCCCGCCGAAGCCTGACGGCGGGGGACGCGGTCCGGGCGCGGACGGCAGGTCTCGTGCCGCAGGCAGGGGGTCGGCGTGGTGCGCAGATAGCGCTCGGCCGCGCCGGCGGCCTCGCGTGCGCAGCGCTTGCCCATCAGCACGCAGAGGGTGTAACCGGAGTCCTCGAAGCCGGATCGCACCGCGCTGTCGGCGGGGGCGGCGAGCATCGCGCGTTCCCAGGCCCGGTACCGCCGCAGTTGCCGGGTGACTTCGGCTCTGGCGGGTAGCAGCATGGCGCCGTTCACCTTCCGGGCGCTCGATGGGCACGTTCCCGACGGTCGGGCCGGCGGCCACGCCCGCGAGGGGGCACGGATCCGTTACGGCGATCGAGGCCTTCACTCATGGTGCACGCGCGGCGACCCAGCGTCTTGTTGGACCTTCAATCACTTCACCCGTTCGCTCGTGTTGCACGAATGGACCAGCGCCCGCAGTGTTGAGGTGACTCAGAAGCGATCGTCACTCACGCTTCGTGTTCGGGGGCCCGGCCCGCTAGGGCGAGGGAGCGAGAGCCTCGCCGGTGAGGAGCCACACGATGAAGACCGCAGTGCCCTGCTACTACCACCTCGATGTGGAAGTCAGCCCGGAACGCGTCGGACAGGTCAGCCGCATCCTGGCGGCCCACCTGACCTACTGGGACCTCGAACCGCTGGTCAAGCCCGTCTGCCGCAGCGCCGAGCTGCTGCTGGAGGCCATCGACGAGCACGCGACGGACAAGCACACGTCGATCGAGATGTGGTGGAACGGCCAGCACCTGATCACCGCCGTCGGCGACAACGACCAGGACCTCCGCCCCGACCAGGACCTGCGGGCGTGCCTGGAGCACATCGCCGCCGTCAGCGACGGCTGGGGCTGCTGCGCCACCGACACCGGCAGCAAGGTCATCTGGTTCTCGCAGCGGGCCCGCGCCGGCCAGCGCGTCCCGCTGGTGCCCAAGGCCCCCGCGCCCAGCCTGCGCGAGGTGCTCCAGGTGCCCCGCACGACCCCGGTCACCACCCTTGCCACCCCGGCGGACCCGCCGGGCGGCGCCCTGGAGGACGCGCGGTGACGACGCAGCCGAAGAAGCCGGACCGGAAGGACGGGGTGCCCGTGTGGAGCGGGCACCCCTATCCCTTGGGCGCCTCGTACGACGGCACGGGCACCAACTTCGCGCTCTTCAGCGAGGTCGCCGAACGCGTCGAACTCGTCCTGGTCGACGACCGGGAGCGCCACCGCACCGTCCCCCTGACCGAGGTCGACGGCTTCGTCTGGCACGCCTATCTGCCCGGTGTGGGGCCCGGCCAGCGCTACGGCTACCGGGTGCACGGCCCCTGGCACCCGGCCGGCGGCCAGCGCTGCAACCCCGCCAAGCTGCTGCTCGACCCGTACGCCACCGCCGTGGACGGGCAGATCGACAACCATCCCTCGCTCTACGAGCGCTCGGCGTCCGGGCCCGACCCGGCCGACAGCGCCGGGCACACCATGCTGGGCGTGGTGACCGACCCGGCGTTCGACTGGGGCGACGACCGCCCGCTCAGGCGGCCGTACGCCGACACGGTGATCTACGAGGCGCACGTCCGCGGGCTCAGCCGCACCCACCCGGACGTGCCGCCCGGCCTGCGCGGCACCTACGCCGGACTCGCCCACCCGGCGGTCGTCGAGCACCTCGCCTCGCTGGGGGTCACCGCGGTGGAGCTGATGCCGGTGCACCAGTTCGTGCAGGACGGCCACCTCCAGGACCGTGGCCTGTCCAACTACTGGGGCTACAACACGATCGGCTTCTTCGCGCCGCACAACGCCTACGCCGCGCACGGCACCCGGGGGCAGCAGGTCGCCGAGTTCAAGTCGATGGTCAGGGCGCTGCACGCGGCCGGGCTCGAAGTCATCCTCGACGTGGTCTACAACCACACCGCCGAGGGCAACGAGAAGGGACCCACGCTCTCCTTCCGGGGCATCGACAACTCCTCGTACTACCGCCTGGTGGACGGCGACTGGCGGCACTACTACGACACCACCGGCACCGGCAACAGCCTGCTCATGCGGCACCCCTACGTACTCCAGCTGATCATGGACTCGCTGCGGTACTGGGTCACCGAGATGCACGTCGACGGCTTCCGCTTCGACCTGGCGGCCACGCTGGCGCGGCAGTTCCACGAGGTGGACCGGCTGTCGGCGTTCTTCGACCTGATCCAGCAGGACCCCGTCATCAGCAGGGTCAAGCTGATCGCCGAGCCGTGGGACGTGGGGGAGGGCGGCTACCAGGTGGGCAACTTCCCGCCGCTGTGGTCGGAGTGGAACGGCAAGTACCGGGACGCGGTACGGGACTTCTGGCGCGGTGAGGAACACACGCTCGGCGAGTTCGCGTCCCGGCTGACCGGCTCGTCCGACCTGTACCAGCACAGCCGGCGCCGGCCCCGGGCCAGCGTCAACTTCGTCACCGCGCACGACGGCTTCACCCTGCGCGACCTGGTCAGCTACAACGACAAGCACAACGAGGCCAACGGCGAGGGCAACGCCGACGGCGAGAGCGTCAACCGGTCCTGGAACTGCGGCGCCGAGGGCGACACCGCCGACCCGGCGGTGCTCGCGCTGCGCGCCCGCCAGCAGCGCAACTTCCTCGCCACCCTGCTGCTGTCCCAGGGCATCCCGATGCTGTGCCACGGCGACGAGCTCGGCCGCACCCAGGGCGGCAACAACAACGCCTACTGCCAGGACAACGAGGTCTCCTGGATCGACTGGCGGCTGACCGGCGACCAGCGCGACCTGCGCGACTTCACCCGGTACGTCATCGCGCTGCGCGCCACCCACCCGGTCCTGCGCCGCCGGCGCTTCTTCCGCGGCGAGACGGTCACGCACGCCGGGCAGCCGCTGCCCGACCTGGTGTGGCTGCAACCGGACGCGACCGAGATGTCCGAGGAGGACTGGGAGCGCTCCGACGCGCACTCCATGGGCGTCTTCCTCAACGGCGACGCCATCGCCGAACCCGACGCCCACGGCCGCCGCGTGACCGACGACTCCTTCCTGCTGCTCCTCAACAGTTACTGGCAACCGGTGGGCTTCCGGCTGCCGGACAGCGCCTACGGCGAACGGTGGACCACCCTCATCGACACCGCCGACCCGCAGGGCCCGCCGGACGAGACGGAGCACAAGGCCGGGACCGGCCTCACGGTCGAGGCGCGCAGCCTGGTGCTGCTGTCACGGCCGTCGCGGAACGCGCCCCCCGGGTAGCACGACGCGGCACGGACGCGCGAACGGCGGTGAGGGATCCTCACCGCCGTCGCGCGCCGGCCTCCCGGCCGGGGCGGGTCCTACGGCTCGCGGCTCGTGGTCACCGTGAACTGCGCCCCGTCGTTGTCGCGCAGCACCGCCTCGCCGGCGTCCTGGCGCAGCACGCTGCCGCCGTGGTGTTCCGCCGCCCGGGCGCAGGCCGCCACGTCGGCGACCGCGAAGTGGATCTGCCAGTGCGGCCGGATGGTGGGGTCGGGGGCCGACCCCAGGGCGCCGGACTCGATCCGGGCCACCACGTCGCCTCCGCTGCGCAGGACCACCTCTTCGGCTTCGTAGGTGACCTCGCAGCAGCCGGGGCCCGCCGAGGCCCACTGGAGCACCTCCCCGTAGAAGATCGCGGCGTCGAAGGCGTCCCGGGTGTGCAGCCGGATGAAGGCCGGCGCGGCGCGGCGCCAGGTCTCCCAGTCGGTGAGCAGCTCCCCCTCCCAGATGCCGAAGGTGGCCCCGTCGCGGTCGGCGAGCAGCGCGGCCCGGCCGGGCGGCAGCGAGATCGGGCCGACCGCCGCCGTGCCGCCGCGCTCCTGCGCCCGGCCCGCCGCCTCGTCCGCGCTGCGCACGGCGAAGTACGGCGTCCAGGCGACCGCCATGTGCCACATGGCGGCGACCGCGGCGATGCCGGCGACCGGCGCGCCGTCCGCCAGGGCGATCCGGAAGTGGTCGCCGAGTTTGGCCTTGCGCCACTCCCAGCCCAGTACGGCGGTGTAGAACGCCTCGGTGGCCCGCAGGTCGCGGCTGGTCAGGCTCACCCAGCAGGGCGTGCCGAAGGCGGTGCGGGTGGAGGCGAGGTCCGTCGGCCCGGTCGTGGGTGTCGTGTCGTGTTGCTGCATGGCAGTCGTCCTGGTCTCGTCGACCGGCAGCCACCGGTTCGACACCAGTGTCCAACCGGAACCGGTCATGGCGCCTGCCGAGTACCCCGGTGGCACGCGTCAGTCGCGGTGGCAGGATGCAAGGGTGGCACGGGTACCGCATGATCCGGCGGGCGACACGGACCGGCTGCGGGCGCTGGAGGACGAGACCGCCCGGCTCAAGGAGGCTGTCAGCGCGCATGCCGTGGTCGACCGGGCCATCGGCATGGTGGTGGCGCTGGGGGGGTGACACCCGCCCAGGGGTGGGCGGTGCTGGAAGAGGTCTCCCAGCACACCGACCTCACGGTGCGCGCGGTCGCGGAGCCGATCCTGCTCCGGGGCCGCGACCGGCGGCTGCCCCCGGAGATCCGTGCCGAACCGGAGGGCGCCCCGGACCGGTACGGTCCGAGGCGGATCCCCGGGACAGCTCAGGACTGAGGAGCACCGCCGTCCTCCGGCGGGCCGGCGACCAGTTCCTCCCGCAGCCGGGCGAAGCAGGCGCTCAGCAGCCGGGAGACGTGCATCTGCGAGATGCCCAGCTGCTGCGCGATGCAGCTCTGCGTCATGCCCCGGAAGAAGCGCAGGTAGAGGATGGTCCGCTCGCGCTCGGGCAGGGCCTGCAGACAGGGGGCGACGGCCACCCGGTCGACCACCACGTCGTAGCGCGGGTCGAGCCCGCCGATCGCGTCCGCCAGGGCGTACCCGTCGGTCCCGGGCATCTCGGCCTCCAGGGACAGCGCGGTGAAGCACTCCAGAGCCTCCATCCCGGTGCGCACCTCGCTCTCGGTCAGCTCCGCGTACGCGGCGATCTCGGCGACGGTGGGCGGCCGCCCGGGGGTCGTCTGCGCGAGCTCCTTCGCCGCGCGCCGCACCCGGTTGCGCAGGTCCTGGACCCGCCGCGGGACGTGCAGCGTCCACATGTGGTCGCGGAAGTGCCGCTTGATCTCGCCGGTGACCGTCGGCACGGCGTACGCCTCGAAGGCGCGGCCGCGTGCGGGGTCGTAGTGGTCCACGGCCTTGACCAGGCCGAGGGCGGCCACCTGGTAGAGGTCCTCCAGGGCTTCGCCGCGGCCCCGGAACCGTACGGCGATGCGCTCGGCCATGGGCAGCCAGACCCGTACCAGCTCGTCGCGCAGGGCTTTGCGCTCGGGGCCGTCGGGCAGCCGCCGCAGGCGTGCGAAGTCCGCGGCCGTGTCGGGGGCGTCGTCGTGGGGGTGCTGCTTCGTTCTGCTGGCGGTACGCATGATGCGCGCCTCCCTCAGCAGGCGCCGGGTGGACAGACCCCGCGGGCCGGGTGGCGCGCCTGGACGGCTCGGGAGGAGTCGTGCGGGGACGGCGGGCCGGTACCCACGGACGTGCCTCCTGTCCGAAGCACTGAAAAAGGATTTCCCTGTGTAAAAGCATACAAAACACTTCTCGGGTCGGCCGCAGCTCTCCCCGGGGGTCGGGACCTTCCGTCGTCGCCTCCGGCGCGGCCGGCCCCGGACGTGATGTGCGGCACGCCCGTGTCCGGGCCGGCGGGGATTCTCCCTGCGCACGGCTTGATCACCGATCAAGTCCCGGAAATCCCTGGCCACAGCCCATTCCGCCCATTTGACAGTGCGCTGAGCCCACGGATAGGAAGCAGCTTCGAGAGGGCGAGAGGTGGAGCGTGTACGAGCCGAACGTGGTCGGGGACTGGCAGGAGTACGACGAGCATGCCGGTCTGCGGGTCCGCGTCCACCGTCTTGAGCGGGCCGAGCCGCCGCGCGGACGCGACGACGCCGCCGAGGGGCTGGCGTACTTCCGGCTCCGGGTGACCGTCGAGAACCGCGGCGACCGCCGCTTCGGCATCCACCTGGAGGACGGCCAGATCGACGTGCGCATCGGCCCCGACGGGGAGGGCGCGTTCCTGGACTGGCGCAACTCGCAGTTCATCGAGGGCTACGACGTCTATCCGCTGCGCCGGGCCACCGCCGTGCTGTACGCGGCGGGGCCGGAGGCGGCCCTGGCGCAGGTGGACGTCCAGATCCAGCTGCGGGTGGACGACGACTGGGCCGAGCGCCGGCTGTGGGCGGGCGGCATCGGACTGCACGAGGGCACGCCCTGCGCGCCCGCCGGACCGGGCCGGGAGAGCCTGGCCCACCAGGTGAGCAACTTCCTGCGCGACCAGGCGGAGGAGGGCACCGCCTGACGCCGGTCAGTGCGGGATGCCGTCGATGATCTCCCGGGCGCCCTGCCGCAGCAGCGCCACGGCGACCGAGGTGCCCAGGGTGGCCGCGTCGAGCCGCCCCGCCCACTCGTGGGCGTTCAGGCGGGTCTTGCCGTCGGGGGTGAACACGCAGGCCCGCAGGGAGAGCTCGCCGTGATCGACGCGCGCGAACCCGGCGATCGGGCTGTTGCAGTGCCCCTGGAGTACGTGCAGGAACATCCGCTCCGCGGTCGCCTCCCGGTGCGTGTCCGGGTCGCCCAGGGCGCTGACGGCGTCGATGAGGTCGGTGTCGCCCTCGCGGCACTGCAGGGCGAGGATGCCCGCGCCGATCGGCGGCATCATCACCTCGGGGGAGAGGACCTCGCTGATCACGTCCTCGCGGCCGATCCGCTCCAGCCCGGAGACGGCGAGCAGCAGCGCGTCCGCCTCGCCGGCGGCGAGCTTGGCCAGCCGCCGGTTGGCGTTGCCGCGGAACGGTACGCACTCCAGGTGCGGACGGGTGGCGGCCAGCTGGGCGGCCCGGCGCACCGAGGAGGTGCCGATCCGGGTGCCGGCCGGGAGCTCGTCCAGGGTCAGGCCGTCCGGGTGCACCAGCGCGTCGCGGATGTCGTCCCGCTCCAGGAACGCCGCGAACACCGTGCCCGCCGGGAGCGGCCGGTCGGCGGGCACGTCCTTGACGCAGTGCACCGCGAGGTCGGCCGCGCCGGCCAGCAGGGCCGCGTCCACCTCCTTGGTGAACGCGCCCTTGCCCTCGACCTGGGAGAGGTCGCCCAGCCACTTGTCGCCGGTGGTCCTCACCGGCACGACCTCGGTTCTCACCCCGGGGTAGCGGGCGGCCAACTCCCCCCGCACCCGCGCCACTTGGGCGAGTGCCATGGGGGAGTCACGGGAGACGACGCGGATCAGTTCGGGGACCGGCATGCGGACACGATAGACCGTCGCCGGCCCCCGAGGGGCGACCCGGACGCCGGTCAGGCGTTGGGGTCGAAGGGGATGCCCGACGGCTTCGCCGAGGCCAGGTGCGAGGCGAAGCTGCTGTCCTTCAGGCCGAAGTTGGCGCTGCCGAAGTTGTACGACGTCAGCCTGTCCCGTATGCCCGCCGGGTAGCCGTTCCAGCCGACCAGCGGCGGGTACTGCCAGGTCCCCTTGTGGTTCTCCGGCGGCTCGTCGTTGGCGGTGGCGGCCCGGAAGCAGTGGGTGCTGATGCCGTCCTTGTGGTAGACGACCTTCGCGTGCGTGCCGTCGAAGCGGATCGCCGAGGCGTTGTGCACGGTGAACGAACCGTGGTTGGACGTCGAGACGTACCTGACCTGGTTGTCCTGCACCCACACCACGACGTGCTCCCAGTCGTGGCGGTGCCCGCCGATGCTGCTGCCCGGCACGGCCTGGTCCTTCTCGAAGTACAGGCCGTACAGGAAGCCGCACCAGCCGTTGTTGCACTTGTAGCGCGAGTAGCTGTTGGTGTTGTCCAGGTCCGAGGCGTCCCGGCAGCTGCCGTTGAGCGCCCCGGTCGGGTTCAGGCCGCCGTTGACGGTGCCGTCGGCGCCGATGGCGGCCGACGAGTAGCAGCCGTCCGTGTCGTAGTCGAAGGCCGGCTGGTAGGTCCGCTCCAGGCTGTCGGCGTTCGCGGGCAGCGCGGGCGGCGGGGCGGCGAAGGCGGTGGCGGGGAAGGCGACGACGAGTGCGACGGCACCACCGAGACCGGTGAGCCATCTCCTGCGGCGTGTGGCGGACTTCTGCGACGACACTGCGTCCTCCTCGTGGTCCGGCGCGGCCGGACGGCTGTGGGGGGAAAGGGCGGTTCAGCTTCGCGGAGGATCATCGTCCGCGCCAAGAGGTCACAGGCGTCCCACTGGTGAAGTGCAGTTCAAATCTTGTGTATTGACGATTCGTCAGGCCGGCTGGTCGGGCAGGTCGGCCGCGGACTCGTCGGGCGTCAGGTCCGGCCGCAGCCGCAGCCAGGACGGCTGGCGCAGCAGCCCGGCCCGAGTACGGGTGCTGTAGCGGACCTCGCCGACCAGCCGGGGCAGCACCCAGCGCGCGCCCGGTGCCGGCGGCGCCGGGTCGAAGGGGCAGACGTCACTGGCGTACTCCCGCAGCAGGGCGGCGAGTTCGGTCCGTTCGGCCTCGCTCCAGCCGGTGCCCACGCTGCCGACGTAGCGCAGCCGCCCGGCGGCGTCGCGCTGGCCGACCAGCACCGCCCCGGGCAGCCCGGTCAGCCGGCCCTTGCCGGGCTGCCAGCCGCCCACGACGACGTCCTCGCCGCGCATGTTGCGGATCTTGATCCAGGCCCGGGAGCGCACGCCCGGCTCGTACACCGAGTCCAGCCGCTTGCAGACCAGGCCCTCCAGACCGTGCTCGCGGGTGGCTTGCAGGGCCTGCGCGCCGTGCCCCACCAGCGCACCCGGCGTGGACCAGAACGGTCCGGCCAGGCCCAGTTCCTCCAGCCGGGCGCGCCGGCGTGCGTAGGAGCGCCCGGTCAGGGAGCGTCCGGCCAGGTGCATCACGTCGAACAGCACCAGGTGCACCGGCACCTCCGCGGCCCGGCGCGCCGCCCGCGCCGGCGCGTGCGCCAGCCCCATGCGGGACTGGAGCAACTGGAAGTCGGCGCGCCCCTGTTCGTCCAGGGCCAGCACCTCCCCGTCCAGCACCGCGGGGGTGCCGCCGAGGGCGTCGCCGAGGGGCAGCAGTTCGGGGTAGGCGGCGGTGATCTCCTCACCGGACCTGGCGCGCAGCACCAGGCTTCCGTCGCCGGGGAGGTACACGACCGCGCGCTGGCCGTCCTGCTTGGTCTCGTACGCCCACCGCGCGTCCTGGGCGGCGGGCGGCAGCGTGCCGGGCGTGGCGAGCATGGGGGCGATCAGCGGCAGGGTCACGGCTTGAGGTGTCGACGGGGCGGGGCGGCGCCACGCGCCCCGCCCGAAGGTTTCCCCTGAACGGAGGGCGGGGTCAGCGTGTCCCGGACGGCGGCGGCACGGCCCGTACCAGTCCCGACTGATAGGCCACCACCACGAGTTGGGCGCGGTCCCGGACACCCAGTTTGGCCATCGTCCGGCGCAGGTGGGCGCGCACGTCCGGCGGGCTGACGAGCAGCCTCTCCGCGATCTCCGCGTCCGAGCGGCCTTCGGCCACCCGGCCCAGCACTTCGCGCTCCGCGGCGGTCAGCCCGGCGAGGTCCTCCGGAGCGGCGAGCCGGGCGCCTTCGGCGGGGGCGGCCAGGAAGCGCGTGACCAGGGCGCGGGTGGTGAGCGGGGAGAGCAGCGACCGGCCGGCCGCCACGGTCCGGATGCCGTCGAGCAGCGCGTCGGCGGTGGCCTCCTCGCAGAGGAACCCGCTCGCCCCGGCCCGCAGCGCCTCGGCGACGTCCTCGTCGATCTCGGAGGTGGTCAGCAGCAGCACGCGGGTCGCGGACAGGTCCGGGTCGGCGCAGACGGCGGTCGTGGCGGCCAGGCCGTCGCCGGCGGGCAGGCGGCTGCCCAGCAGGACGAGGTCGGGCCGGTGGGCGCGGGCGAGCTCGATCGTCCCGGTGCCGTCGGTGGCCTCGCCCACCACCTCCATGTCGTCGCAGGAGTCGATCAGGATCCGGAAGGCGGCCCGCAGCAGGGCCTGGTCGTCGGCGAGCAGCACGCGGATGGTCATACGTCCCATGGTGGGCGATGGATACCGGGAAAGGCGGGTGCGGCGCGGCCGGCCATATCTTTACTTGAGTCAGGCAAGCGCGCAGGGGTTACTGGGCCGGGGCACGGAAGAGAGAGGGTGGTCGCATGCCTCCGTCACCCCCGGCCGGGAGACCGGCCCTCGCCCGCTGGACCGGACAGGGCGCCGAGGCCGCCGCCGTCGCCCGCGGGCTTGCCCGGCCTGGTTGCTGCGCGGCGAGCGCGGGGCGGAACGGGTCGGAAGGGCGGCGGGCCCCGGGCCGGGAACGGATGCGGGCGGCCGGGCAGTTTAGTTGAGTTAGGCAACGAGATGGTAAAGTGGGTGGCATGCCCACACCGCCGCTCCCCCCGGGCCCCGTGTCCCCCGAGATCGTCGAGATCGAGCGGGCCCTGACCCGGATCACCTACCTCAGCACCCGCGCCCGGCAGCACGACCGTCTGATGTCCCTGGCGGACGTGCCGCTGGACCGCGCCGCCGTGGCGCTGCTGCGGCAGGTCGCGGACTCGGAGCCGCTGCGCCCCGGGGAGCTGGCCAACCGGCTGGGGGTGGAGGCCTCGCACGTCACCCGTACGGTGCAGCAGTTGCAGCGGGCCGGGTACGTCACCCGCGTCCCCGACCCCGACGACCGGCGCGCCCAGCGCATCGAGCTCACCGGGACCGGGCGCCAGGCCATCGGGCGGATCCGGGAGGCCGGGGCGCGCGGCATGCAGCTGGCCCTGGCCGCGTGGTCGCCGGAGGAACTGGGGCGGCTGGCGGAGCTGTTCCACCGGATGGTCGACGACTTCCTCGCGGTGGCGGCCGAGGACGACCTGGAGCAGCACGCCGCCGCCCAGGCGACCCCCTCCTCCTGAGCCCGGGGCGCCGGCCGGGGTGCCGCCCCCGCGCTGCCGCCGAGCAGACACCGCCGGGGCGCCGCCCCCGCACTACCGCCGAGTAGGATCACGCGGCAGGCGACCCGAGGAGGAACCGTGCCCCCGTCCCAGCCGCGCGTCGGCGACACGATCGAGGACTTCGCACTGCCGGACGAGACGGGCACGCCCCGCCGGCTGACCGACCTGCTCGCCGACGGGCCGGTCGTGCTCTTCTTCTACCCGGCCGCCCTCACCCCCGGCTGCACCGCTGAGGCCTGCCACTTCCGCGACCTGGCTGCGGAGTTCGCCGCGGTCGGCGCACGGCCCGTCGGCATCAGCGGTGACCCGGTCGGGCGGCAGGCCGAGTTCGCCGGGCGGCACACCCTCGGCATGCCCCTGCTGTCCGACGCGGACGGCACGGTCCGCGCCCGGCTCGGTGTGCAGCGCGGCTTCCAGCTGGCCCCCACCAGGCGGGTCACCTTCGTCATCGCCCAGGACCGCACCGTCCTGGAGGTCGTCCGCAGCGAACTGCGCATGAACACCCACGCCGACCGGGCCCTGGCCGCGTTGCGCGCCCGACGCGCTGCCGGGAGCGGCTGACTGACGCGGCAGCGTCCGGCGCGGCACCGGCCGCGTGCGGCCGTACGGCAGGGCCCGCCGCACCCCTGTCAGAACTCCTCGTGCACCTCGGGGTCCCCGCCGGTGCGCTGGGGAACGCGGCCGGCGACGGACTGCATCTGCTCGGGGGTCAGCGTGAAACCGAAGACGTCGAGGTTTTGCCGCTGCCGCTCGGCGTCCGCCGACTTGGGAATGGGCAGCGCGCCCCGCTGGATGTGCCAGCGCAGCACGACCTGGGCGGGCGTCACGCCGAGGGCCTCCGCGACGGTCACCACGACCGGGTCCCGGAGCAGGTCGGTGCCCCGGCCCAGCGGGGACCAGCTCTCGGTGACGATGCCCTTCTCGGCGTGGAACGCGCGCAGTTCCTCCTGCGGGAGGTACGGGTGCAGCTCGATCTGGTTCACGGCGGGCAGCACCCCGGTCTCCTTCTCCAGCCGCTCGATGTGCTCGACCGTGAAGTTGGAGACCCCGATGGACCGGACGAGACCCCGCTCGCGCAGCTCGATCATGGCCCGCCAGGACTCGACGTACTTGTCCACACGGGGCAGCGGCCAGTGGATCAGGTACAGGTCGACCCGCTCCAGCCCCAGCCGGCGCCGGGACTCCTCGAAAGAGGCGAGCGTCTCGGCGTGGCCGTGGTGCCGGCCCGGGAGCTTGGTGGTCACCACGACGTCCTCGCGCGGGACACGGCTGCGGGCGAGGGCGCGGCCCATGCCCGTCTCGTTGCGGTAGTTCACCGCCGTGTCGATCAGGCGGTAGCCCAGGTCCAGGGCGGTCAGCACCGCCCGCTCGGCGCGGGCGTCGTCCAGCGGCCAGGTGCCCAGGCCGAGGGCGGGGAGCGTCGTGCCGTCGTTGAGCGTGTGCGCCGGAATGCCGTCCACGGTCCCTCTTCCGCTCGACTGTGCCGTACCGACAGTATGGGCGGCCCCGGCCGGGCCCGCCGCCGCGGACCGGCCGGGGAGTGACGGACCGGACCCGCGTGCGCGGCGCGCCGGCCGCGGCCCGCGCCGGGGCGCCGGTGCGCGGGCGAGGCACTGTCGCCACGGCGGCGGATCGCTGACACGATCTTCCATGGCGCCTCGGGGACCCCGCCTCGGCGGGGGTCCAGGGGGCCGATCGCGGAGCCGGGCACGGAGTCGGCCAGGACGACCATCGGAGGGCGCATGACGACGGACGGGGCCAGGGTGGGGGAGCGGGTCGAGGGCCTCGAGGTGCGGCCCGTCGCCGGGTACGCCGGCGCCGAGATCACCGGCGTCGACCTGGCCGGCCACCTGGGCGACGCCCAGGTGGCCGCGATCCGGGCGGCCCTGCTGCGCTGGAAGGTGGTGTTCTTCCGGGACCAGCGGCTGGACCACGCCGCGCACGTGGCGTTCGCGCGGCGGTTCGGCGAACCGGTGGTGCCCGGCCGGCGGGGGAGCGCCTCGCCGGCCGGCTTCCCGGAGATCGAGACGACCGCCGACCGGCTGGAACTGGGCGGGCGGTTCGGCATGGAACACGAGGAGTGGCTGCGCCGGCGCCGGCACACCCCGCTGCGCGGCTGGCACTGCGACCACGGCGCGCGCGTCGACCCGCCGGCCGCCACCGTCCTGCGCGCGGAGACCGTACCCCCGTACGGCGGCGACACGACCTGGTCGAACCTGGCGGCGGCCTACGCCGGACTGTCGGCGCCCGTACGGCGGTTCGTGGACGGCCTGCGCGCCGAGCACCGGCTCGGCGTGGGCTACCAGCCCCGGCCCGGCGACGACGCCTACCTCCGCCACCTGCTGGACCATCAGGTCGCCTCGGTCCACCCGCTGGTGCGGGTCCACCCGGAGACGGGCGAGCGGGTGCTGTTCGTCAACGGCTACTACGTCGAGCAGATCACCGGCGTCTCCCGCGCCGAGAGCCGGCTGCTGCTGGAGATGCTGCTGGAGCAGGCCGTACGCCCGGAGTACACGGTCCGCTTCCGCTGGGAGCCGGGCAGCGTGGCCTTCTGGGACAACCGCGCCACCATCCATCTGGCCCCGGGGGACAGCGCCCACCTCGGCCATCCCCGGATCATGCACCGGGTGATGCTGGCGGGTGACGTCCCGGTCGGCGTCGACGGCAGCTCCTCCGAACCGCTCACCGGCACCGAGCCGGGACGCTGGTGAGGCACCGTCCCGAGGGCTCGTCTCCCGACTCCGCGAGTTCGTCGTACCGGGCGGCCGGCCCCGCCACCACTTGAGCAGGCCGAAGGAGCAGTGCGCGGCTGCGCTCGCGGGCCGCGCCGTCGGGGGTGCGGGGCCGTCCGCCGGTGCTGCCCTTCCTCGTGCGGTGGGCCTCTTGGTCCCTCGCGGCGGAAGAGGGCGGTGACGGGGGCGAGAACCATGCACCACCGCACGCCGGGCCGGCCCGGCGTCGAGGTCCAGCCCCCACTGCCTGGGCGCCGCGATGTACGGCGCCATGGGAAACCCCGGCCACGACGTTTCCCTGCGCATCATCCACAAGGCGCTGGACGCGGGCATCGACTTCGCCGACACCGACGACGCCTGCGCACGCGGCGAGTCCGAGGAGACGTGACCGGGGGCGCAGCCGGTGCGTGCCGCGGTCCCGCACGCGCGTCGTGCGCGTACGGGACCGGGGAGCACCGGAGTCAGCTGAGCGGATCCAGGGTCAGGTAGGCCTGCTGCGGATCGCCGTCGTGGACCAGCGACTCGTGGTGGCCGACGTCGTCGAAGGCGAAGGCGTACGCCTTGCCGTCGGCCATCCGGTCGTGGATGACCCGGGCGTAGTGGTTGGTCACCCCGTCCTGGTAGAAGTTCGCCGACGAGGTGTCCGGCTGGTTCGCGTTGCTGAGCAGGGTCGAGCGGTTGAAGCCCGCGCAGAGCGTGCGCGAGATGGGGCCGCGCACCTGGTCGTTGGGGGCGTCGAGCAGCCGGTGGCAGCCGAAGACGCTGCTCGCGTCGGGCTTCTGGAAGCTGGTGACGACCGCGCCGGAGCTGTTGGTGAAGTTCATCACGCCGCCGGAGACCCGCCCGAAGTACCTCGTGTTCGGCTGATCGGCGAACGGGGCGACGGTGAGCGTCGTCGTGGCGTACCGCTGCCAGACCCGGTCGATGTAGTCGTTCATCACCGTCGCCGGAAGGGCTCCGGTCTCCACCGCGTACAGCGGCGACAGCGCCCGCAGGACGGTGCCGTCCGACCGGGTATGGACCAGCCCGCCCCAGCCGCCCGGCTGGGCGCGCAGCGCGTCGAACACCGCGTTGTAGCCGCCCGCCTTCAGCCGGCCGGTGGTGCTGACCTGGCCGTCGGCACGCTGCACCCCGACCGAGTAGGGCGCGGAGAACATGTCGACCTGTGTGCTGTTGAGCCACAGGCCGGCGTCGTTGAGCGTGTACTCGGACCAGTTGAAGAGGATGTTCCGGTTCGGGTCGCTCGGGTTCTGCACGGCCGGCTGCACCAGACCGCCCGTGGCGAGGCGGAAGTCGAGCTTCTGGCCGTAGGAGAAGTAGATCCGTCCGGACAGCTTGGGGATCCGGATGGTCCTGGACTGCCCGGCGGCCGGGCCGGGGATCGACGCGTCCGGCGCCGGGGTCGGCGGGTTGCCACCGGCCGGCCAGGCGTGGAAGGTGCCGTCGGCGTCGGCCCAGCCCTGCTGACCGGTTGTCAGCGAGGTGCCGAGCGTGTAGACGTACACCGGCTCGCCGCGGCCGGAGTTGTTGGTGATCTGCAGGGGAATCGTCTCGGGCACCGCGGCGTCCGCGGCCGGTGCCGATCCGACGGTGAACAGGGCGCCGAGCAGGGTGGCCGCCGCGGCCGCCGTGAGGAGCCGGTGTGTGAGGCTGGCTAGCACTCTCCACCTCCGTGCGATGTGGGGGGAATTGGTCCGTACCTGTTGTGAGAGCGCTCTCAGCGTCACGCCAAGGTGCGTGCATGTCAATAAGTTCAACAAGGAACGACGAAGGAAAAGGCGGTGCCGCCGGTCGGGGCACCGCCGTCGGGTCGTCGGGGAGGCGGAACGGGACGCCGGTTCGGCGCGCCGGTCAGAAGGTGCGGTCCAGGAGATCCAGCAGCGCCGCCCAGTGCCGCCGGTCGCCCTCCGCGTGGTACGACGCGGTGTCGGCCTGGGTGAATCCGTGCGGCGCGTCCGGGTAGACCTCGCAGCGGTGCCGCACCCCGGCCGCCGTCAGTGCCTCCTCCAGCCGCCGCGCCTGCTCCGGCGGGAGCGACGGGTCGTGGTCGGCGTGCCCGAAGTACAGCTCCGCGCTGACCCGGTCCGCCACCAGGTGCGGGCTGTCGGGCGTGTCGGTCGCCAGGTGCGCGCCGTGGAAACCGGCCGCCGCCGCGACCCGGTCCGGATACGTCCCGGCGGTGAGCAGCGCCAGCCGCGCGCCGAAGCAGTAGCCGGTCACCGCGACCGGGCCGTCCGCCGCCTCCGGGCGCTGCGCCAGCCACCGCAGGTATGCGCCGGCGTCGCGCATCGCGCGTTCCGGCGTCAAGTCCCGCATCATCGGAAGGATCTGCCCGAAGAGACCCTCGCGTGAGGCGTCGTCGATGAACTCGGGCAACTCGGCGACCGGCGCGCGCCCGTGGCGGTGGAAGAGGTTCGGCACCAGGACCGTGTATCCCGCCCCGGCCAGCCGGTCGGCCATCGCCTTCAGCTGCGGCCGCAGCCCGAAGGCGTCCATGAGGAGCAGGACCGCCGGACGCGGGCCGCCGTCGTCGGGGTGGGTCAGATAGGCGTCGGCGGTGCCGTCCTCGGTGGGGATGTCGACGTCCGTTCCCTGTACGGCTGTCATGGCGGGCTGCCTTTCTGCGCGGTCTGCGGCGAGGGGCCCCTCGGCTCGACGGGCCCGGCGGCGGTCATCGTGACACGCGCGGGTAAGAGCCGGGCCGGCCGCCCTCACCCGCGGCGGGACGGCGGGGCCGAGTGCCGTGTCCGGCGGAGGCGGGGCGGGGGCGGCTGCGGTGACTGCCGTGGGTGGGCGTGGGGGCTGCTGTCGTGTCCGCGACGAGTGGGGGCGGGGCTGTTGTCGTGCGTGCGCGGGTGGGAGCGGAGGAGGCCGGCGTGCCCGCCGTCGAGCCGGGCTACTCGAACCGTGCGGTGTCGCCCGCCCCGCGACGTACGATCTCGGCCTCGCCCCCGGAGAAGTCGACCACCGTCGTCGGTTCCGTCCCGCAGTCCCCGGAGTCGACGACCCCGTCCAGGACGTGGTCCAGCCGGTCCTTGATCTCCCAGCCCTGCGTCAGCGGCTCCTCCTCGTCGGGCAGGAGCAGCGTGCTGGACAGCAGCGGCTCGCCGATCTCGGCGAGCAGGGCCTGGGTGACGACGTGGTCGGGGATGCGCACGCCGACCGTCTTCTTCCTGGGGTGCTGCAGCATGCGCGGCACCTCCTTCGTCGCGGGCAGGATGAACGTGTAGCTGCCCGGCGTGGACGCCTTGACCGCGCGGAACACGTCCTTGTCCACCTGCACGAACTGGCCGAGCTGCGCGAAGTCCTGGCAGACCAGGGTGAAGTGGTGCCGGTCGTCCAGCCGGCGGATGGACCGGATCCGGTCGATGCCGTCCTTGCTGCCCAGCCGGCAGCCGAGCGCGTAGCAGGAGTCGGTGGGGTACGCGATGAGCGCCCCCGACCGGACACTGTCGGCCACCTGGGCGATGGTGCGCGGCTGGGGGTTGTCGGGGTGCACGTCGTAGTACTTCGCCATCTGCCGAGCTTATGCCGGGCGGGCCGGTTGCCGATGGAGCCGGCCGGGGGCTCTGCGGCAGATAAGTACATTGAGGTGCCTATGTCTCCATACCCATCCCGCTCCTCGTGTCCGTCCCGGCGCATCCTCGCAGAACGCGGGAAACGCCCGCCGCTCGGCCTCGGAGGGCGTGTTCCGGCTGCACCGCGACACCGGAGCGTCACCGGACACGACGAATGGCCCGCCCGGCCGGCGTGGGTTCGCGCCGCCCGCTCACCGGTCAGTCGATATATGTGATCACACTGTGAGACGTGCGCCAAGGGGTTCGTGCGAGCGATGGGGCCGGTGAGCTGGGGTGATCCGGCCGAGCACCCTCACTCGGCCTCAGGTCGCCGGAACGAAAGGTTCCCAAGCGGGCCGGGCCAGTGTTATATCAAATACACATAGCTTGACCTGTACCGATCTCCTGGGGAGCTCGTCGTGATCCTCGTAACCGCAGCAAGTGGCCGCACCGGCCGGAGCCTGATTCGCGCGTTGACCCGTGAGGGCAAGGAGGTCCGGGCCGCGGACATCGCCCCGTCGGTCCATGAGACCCGTGACCTCGGCGCGTCCGAGACCGTCGTGGCCGACCTCCTGGAGCCGGCCGAGCTCCGCAAGGCGATGGAGGGGGTGGAGTCGGTCGTCCACATCGGTCCGCTGTTCCACCACCGCGAGGCCGACATCGGCCGCGCCGTCGTCGCGGAGGCACGGCGGCACGACGTACAGCACTTCGTGCAGTTCTCCGTGGTCCACCCGCAGATCGAGCAGCTGCTGAACCACCAGGCCAAGCTCGCGGTCGAGCGCGCCGTGATCGAGTCACCGATCCCGTTCACGATCCTGCAGCCGATGCACTACCTGCAGAACATCGACGTCGCCGGCACCGTCGCGTCCGGCGTCTACGCCAAGCCGCACTCGGCCGACTCCCGCCTCGCGCACGTCGACCTCGAAGACGTCACCGAGGTCGCGGCGCGTGTGGTCGGCGACCCGCACCACCACTACGCGACGTACGAGCTGTCGGGCAGCGACTACGTCACGGGCCACGAGATCGCCGAGGTCCTTGCCGAGCTGTCGGGCCGGCCGGTCGTCGCAGAGGTCCAGGCGCTCAGCGACCTCGTGAGTCCCGAGCGCCAGCGACTGGCGGAGGCCGAGTTCCCCTACGACATCATGTACCGCCTCTTCGGGCATTACAGCCGCTACGGCATCACGGGCAACCCCAACGTGCTGACCTGGCTGCTCGGCCGCCGGCCGACCACGCTGCGCGAGTACGTCCAGCGCGAGCTCGACGCCGCGAAGGCCTGACCTCGATCCCGGCGTCACCTCGGTGACCGGCCGCCCGGGACCGGGCCCCACGGCGACGACGGCGGCTGGAAGACCGGTGACCCGTCCGCGCGCGGGAGCCGCCACCGCCGACGCAGTCGCCGAGAGGAAGCCGCCACCGAGGCCGCCACGTGCCGGGCCGCCGGATCCGGGACCGGGGCGACCGCGGCCAGGCGTTGGCCGGCGCCTCCGCCCTGTGGCGGCGCCTCTGCCCCGACCACCCGGCCCGGTGACCTTCACCGCCCGGGTGGCTGGTTGTGCCTTCCCGCAAGGCGGCTGAGGACGTGCCGTTTCCCGGAATGGGTGTGCGGGTGGAGCGGATGAGGGACTCCTGCACGCCCCGGTGGGGGAGGAGATGCCGACGGCTGGAGCGGGCCGGGCGCGCGCGTGCGCGGCACCCACCGACGCATCGTGGAAGAGCGGCCGCCGGGCTCTCACCATGTCAGGGGGCCCGGCTGTGGGTCCGCCCGTACTACTGCGACCGGAAGAGCTGTTCCCGCAAGACGTTCGTCGAGCAGGGGTCGTGTCCCTGCTCGCGATGCAGCCGGTCGTCCGGCGGCCGCGTCGGTGGTGCTGGGCAGCGCGGGCGCTGTCCGGGCGCTCGGCAGGGCAGAGCTGGTCATGCTTTCCCCGGGCAGGCAGCGGCGGGGGAAGGCGCTGCCTGCGTCGTGCAGTTCGACGAGCGCGGCAGCGACCGGCCGCGTGAGCGCGACGGGGACAGGGTCACCCTGCACCTCCCGTGTCGAACTGCCCGTGGCCGCCCGTTCCCCGCCCGCCCCGCCGGCCTGTCCGTAGCAAGGCTTGCGGGCACCAGCGCACCGAGTTCTTTTGGCTCCGACAGTCGTTCGACGCTCAGGCCGGTGGTGGGCTGATACACGGACGTGGCCTGCGAGGAGAGGCCGTCCCGGGTGGGGGTGAGCCTTCGACTGCCGGTTCGAGGGCGGTACCCGAACTCGTCCGTACCGTGGAGCCGACTCACGTGCGTACGGACACCGGCCCGCTCCGCGAGAAAGCGGAGGCCCACCGGGGCGCACCGTGAGGTAAGGTCCCCGACCGATGTGCCCGGCGCGGGCGCGCAGCGAGGTCAAGGGGCAGGGAGACGAGGTGGCCGGCCGACAGGGCGAGGACCGTCGCACGGACGGGGCCGACGGCACGCACGCCACATGGGCGCGGGAACTGCTCGACCATCTGCGGCCGTCCGGACGCGACGTCCGCAAGGTCGTGGCCTGGCTCGCCGGGGCCGCGGACGCCGACGTGGCGCTCCAGGACGGCGCGGGCACCCTGCTCGCCGGCACCCGCACGCCCCTCGACGAGGCCCTGGTCGCCGACGTCACCGCCGGCCGGATCGCCTCCGCCGCGCTGCAGGACCACGGACGCCACCTGCGGCTGGTCCGGGTCGACCTCCCGCACGCCGCGACCGCGGGCGTCCTGGCCGTCTCCCGTCCCGACCCCTTCGACCGGCGCACCGCCGACATCGTCACCCACACCGCCGGCGTCCTCGAACTGCTGCTGCGCGCCCGGGAGAGCGCCGCGGCCGGGCACCGGCTGCGCCGCGCCACCGCGGACCTGCGGCTGGCCATCCTGCAACTGCTGATGGTCGAGGACACCGTCTCCGCCCGCCGGGTCGCCGCCGGGCTCTGGCCGGGCCTGCTCGACACGGACACGGCCTGCGTCTACGTCGCCGAGAGCCACCCCGAGGACCGTGACCGGCTCGCCGAGGAGTGCCTCACCGCCACCTCCGAGCAGGCCCTCGTCGTGCGCTGCCCGGCCGTCGACGCGCAGGTGATCGTCGTGACGCCCGGCGAGGCCGCCGCCGCGGCACTGCGGGCGCTGGTCGGCGGCCGCCCCGGCACCTACCTCGGCGGCAGCGCCCGGCAGAGTCTCGCCCAGACCGCCACCGCCTACGGCCAGGCCGTCAGCGCCCTGGCCGTGGCGCACGTCCGCCCCGACCAGACGGCGGTGTACGCCGAACGCACCCACCCCGAACGCCTCATGGACCCGGCCGTGCTCCGCGTCTGGGCGGCCCGCGTCCTGCGTCCCCTGGACGCGCTGCCGCACCACACCCGAGCCGAACTCCTCGCCACCACCCGCCTGGGGCTGGAGTTCACCGCGGTCAACGCGGCCGCCGTGCTCGGCGTCAGCCGCAACACCGTGCGCGCCCGGATGGAACGCGTCGAGGGACTGCTCGGCACCGACCTGTCCGACCTCACCGCCCGGGCCGTCGTCCACCTGGCCCTGAACACCCAGGAGGGCCTCGCCCAGCAGCCCGGCGGCCACGGCGGCGCGGACGCCTGGCTGGCCGACCTGCTGGCCGGTCCCGCCCTGCGCACCTGGGCCGGTGACCTCCTGCGCCGCCTGGACCGGGACACCCGCAGCCTGCGCCGCACCCTGCGCACCTGGATCGCGGCCGGCGGCAACGCCGAACGGGCCGCGCACCTGCTGGGCGTGCACCCGCAGACCGTGCGCGAGCACGTGCGCAGCGCAGAACCCGTCCTCGAACGCCGGCTGCTGGCCGGAGGCAGCGACCTCTACGAGGTCGTGCTCGCCCACCTGGCGCTCGGCGACCTCGGCCAGCCCGCCCTGCACGGGGCGAATCCGGGCCATCCGGACGCACCTGTGCACGGGTGAGTCCTCCCGGCGTCCGAACGGGCATGGCTACGGTTCACAACTGCCCGGCCCGGCACGTAGGTTCGAGCCAGCCGCCGCAGGGGCACGACCGGAACGGGGGACCGGTCGCGCCCCGGGCGGCATCCGGCGTCACCCCCGCAGCCGTACCGGCACTTCCTGCCGGCCGCGAACGCGGGTGCCGGGAGAGGCCGGGCAGGACGGGACCCGGAGCCCCGGCGGCGAGGCACGCGCAGCACAGTACAACCGGCGGCGACCGGTCTTCTGTGAAGCGGGGCAACTTGGCTTCGAATCCGCCCGCTTCCCGCCCGTTTCCGGTGATGGTTGTCTGAATCACCCTCCCCGAGTGCGGTCCGGCGTTCCCGGCGGTCGAGTTCGACGTCCGTCCGCGTGCTCGACGCGTCTCGCCGGTCCCCCTGTGTGCCCGGCGGTCCGAGGGGTACCCGTGCCGGGCTGAGGGGTCCGCGTCCGAGGGACCCCGCCGAACCGGTGGAGGAGGAGGCCCGGATGACCAGTGGCACGGAGACCGGCGGCGTGACCGGCACGCCGGACAAGGACTACAACCTGATCTGGTACGTGGAGGCGTGTCTGAGCAACGCGCTGCGCCTGGAGCAGTACATCCAGGACGCCGAGCGCGAGAAGGACACGGAGGTCGCGGACCTGTTCCGCAAGGCCCAGGCGGACAGCCGCAAGGGCGCCGAACTGGGCAAGGCCCTCCTGCGCTCCCGGCTCGACGGCGCCTGATCCGGCCTGCCGGCCGGCCGGGGCCCGGACACCGACGCCCGACGCCGGTGTCCGGGCCCTCGTACGTGCCGGGGCCGCCGCCCCGGCCCCCCACGGCGCCCTGCGGCAGCGGCTGCTCGGCCCGGATCACCGTGCCGCCGGGCAGGTAGCGGGTGCCCCGGCGTACGGCCGGCCGGGCGACCGGGAACAGGTCGCGCCCGCCCTCGCCGGTCATCGCCGCGCACCGCGGACGCGGGGCGGTGCTGCCGCCGTCGAACACCTCGCAGACCAGGCTGCGGTCGCGCGGCACCCGCACCCGGATCGGCGCGCCGGCGTACCGGACCGGACGCTCGGCGTGCGGTGCTGCGGGGGACGGGCGGGCCGGGTCCGGTTCCGGCCCGAGGGGCGGACACCATGTGCCCTGTCCGCCCGCCCCGGCCGGACGAGGCGTGGCTGGTCACGCCGCGTGGCGCGGCGGACAGGTGCCGGCGGTACGGCGGTGCGCCCTCGGCGGTGCGGCGAAGGGGCGTGCGGCCGTACGGCGCTCAGTCCGGGTGACCGGTCCGGCGGGCGGCGAGCAGCAGCGCGATGTCGTCGGGCCGGTCGGCGGTGTGCCGCGCCACCGCCGTGAGCCGGTCCGCGACGGCGACCAGGGAACGGCCGCCCGGCCGGCCCACCGACGCACCCGCCTTGGCCAGCGCCACCCGCAGCGCGCCGATCCCCACGTCGATGTCGTCCCCCGTGCGCTCCACCAGTCCGTCCGTGTAGAGCGCGAGCACGGCACCCGGCGCCATCTCCAGCCCGGTCACCGGGTACCGGGCGACCGGGTCCACCCCCAGCACCACACCGCCTGGGATGTCCACCACCTCGGTGCGGCCCTCCGGACGGCGCAGCAGCGGCGGCGGATGCCCCGCCCGGGCCGTCCGGGCCCGGCCGGTGACGGGGTCGAGACGGACGTAGCAGCAGGACGCGAACTGGCCGGGGTCGAGGTCGATGAGCAGATGGTTGATGCCGCTCAGCACCTCGTCGGGCGGCCGGTCGTCGAGCGCGAACGCGCGCACCGCGCTGCGCAGCTGCCCCATGGTCGCCGCGGCCTGCACCCCGTGCCCCTGCACGTCGCCGATCACCAGCGCGAGCCCGTCGCCGGCCTCCACGACGTCGTACCAGTCGCCTCCCACGTCCATGCCCTGGGTGCCCGGCAGGTACCGGCCCGCCGTCTCCACCCGCGGGTGGAGCGGCAGTCGCCGGGGGAGCAGGGCGCGTTGCAGCCCGCGCGCGAGCGCGGCCTCGGTCTCGTAGCGCTGGGCCTTCTCCATGGCGTGCGCGATCAGCCCGGCGAGCGCGGTGAGCACCGTGCGCTCCTCGGTGCTGAAGCTGCGGGACCGGTCGAAGCCGAGGATGCAGGAGCCGACCGGCCGCCCCGAGGCGATCAGCGGCAGGAAGGCGCGCGCCCCCTCGGTGGTGTCCAGGGCGATGCCCGGGTAGGCGTCCGCCAGCTGCTGCATCGAGTCGAAGAACAGCGGCCGGCCGGTGGTCAGCGTCTCCACGCCGGGCAGCCGGGCGTCGAGGCCGACACCCTCGAAGGGCGTCAGGAACCCCGCCGGGAAGCCGGTCTCCCAGGCCAGGTACAGGTGCCGTTCCTGAAGCAGGTAGAGGGCGAGGCGGCGGCCGCCGAACGCGGGCAGCAGCTCCTGCATGACCACGGCGGAGACCTGACGGGCGGTGGTCGCCTCGGTCAGCGCGATGGCCAGCACGATCGGCCGGTGCACCAGGGAGGGCGCGGCCACCTCGGCGCAGCCGCCGGGGCCGTCCGGCCGCCCGGCCGGGACCGGGGCCTGCGCACCGCGGTGCGCGGGGGCGACGGTGCAGGTCAGGAACTCGGGGCCGGGGTGGACGGAGACGGCCAGCCAGTCACCGTCGTACGGCTCGAACCGCTCGGCGCCGGTCCGGGGCGCGCCCGGCGACGGCCGTCTGACGTGGAAGTGCACGGCTCCGGGGGACAGCAGCGCCGCCCGCAGATGGTCCTCGAACGCCGACCTGCCCAGCCAGGGCACCCCCTCCCACAGCGTGCGCCCGAGGAACCGGGCCCGCGGCTCGCCCAGCAGTTCGGCGACGCGCGGATTGGCGTACACGATCAGCCCGAGCCGGTCCAGGCAGAGCACGCCCTGCGGCAGCTGGTCGGCGGCCGCGTCGGCCACCGAGTCCGCGTCCAGCACGACGCCGGCGACCCGCTGCTCCGGTCCGGCCGCGGCGGTGTCCGGGCCGCACAGCTCCACCAGCCGGCGCGCGCCCCCGGTGGTCCGCAGGGGCAGCGGCCCGGACGGCTGCTTGCCCCCGGCCGTCTCCCGCAGCAGGTCCACGAGGCGTTCCCGGTCCTCCGCGGCCACGGCCCGGACCAGGGCGTCGGCACCCCAGGGACGGTCCCCGGCGGTGAGCCGGAGCAGCCGCCGCGCGCTGTCGTCGGCCGTGACGACGTCGGTCGTGGGCTGCCAGGAGATCCGGCCGATCCGGGCCGTTCCGGGGCGGGTGCCGGGCGGTCGCACGCACAGCGGTTCGTCGTCCCAGACGAGCGGTACCCCCGCCGCCTCCAGCCGCCGCGCGGCGGCTCCCAGCTCCTCGGCGATCTCGACGACCCGGTCCCGCTCGGTCAGTACCTCGGTGATGTCGGAGGCGGCGGGCAGCAGCACCGTCAGCACGCCGCAGGGGCCCGACGCCCCCCGCACCGGCACGTTGATCGTCCCCATCGGGAACGGCAGCCCGGCCGCGAACTGCGGATAGCGGCGCATGCTCTCCGTGGTGTTCGGCAGCACCACGTTCACGCCGAGCCGGTAGGCGTCGGCGACCGGGAACCGGCGGTCCACGTGCAGCCGCCACCAGGGCCGGTACAGCTGCCCGGGCAGCCCCACGAGGACGGCGAGCCGCAGCACGCCGGGGGCGCCGGAGGGCAGGTAGACACCCGAGGCGTGGCCACCGGCGGCGCGGACCGCCGCGGCCGCGGCGTCGGCCAGCAGCGTGGCCGGCCCGCCGGGCGTCCCGTCACGGCCCTCGGCGCTCCCAGTCATCGGCCCTACCTCGTCCATGCGCGCCGTGGCGCGGGAGGCTGAGCAGAACGCGCCACGACAGAGCAAGAATGCGCCACGACAAGAATGCGCCCCGACGCCCCGTGTCCGCACCCGGGGCGGCCGCGGTGCGGAGCAGGGCCCGCCCCGGGAGGACGTCCGGCGGGTCCTGTCCGCCGAACGGCCGGCCCGGTGGCCCGGGCGTCTCAGGAAGCGCGCAGGGTCCGCTTCGCCAGCTCGTACGCCGGGAGCATCGCCTCGTGCTCCGCGGTGTCCAGCCCGCCCAGGTGCAGCACGACCGGGCCGTCGGGCGTGGTGACGGCGAGCGCGCGCTCGGTCTTCGTCCCGTCCAGCAGCTCGCTGGTGAACAGGTAGCGGACCTCGGTGCCGGTGAGTCCGCCGGCCCGGAACGACCCGTACCGCTCCGCGCTGACGCCCTTCTCGGCGGCGAGGAACTCCTCCAGGACGGCACGCGCGTCGGAGGTTGCCGGCTCGCCGGTCCACACCCGCAAAAAGCCGATGTGCCCGGCGGGCTTGGCGTCCACCTCGCAGGCGGCGGTCACCGGCCCCTGCCGCAGGATCAGGTCGGCGACCTCGTCCGGTACGTCCTGCCCGCCGCCGGCGACGGACTCCGCCTCCCACTTCGCGGCGAGGTCGAAGGTGACGGGCAGCTCGCAGGCCGAGCCCGCGGCCCCGACGCTGCCGCCGCTCACGACGCCCCCGGCCGCCGCCGCCGTCCGCGCCGCGCCGTCCCCGGCCGAGGCGCTCGCCGTCGCCCCGGTGTCCGGCTCCGCCGCCCCGCACCCCGTCACCAGCCCTGCCACCAGCGCCACGAGGACCAGTCCCCGCCCCGTGTCCCCCGCCCCGACCCGCACGCCCGTGTCCCCTCTCGGTTGAGGCGGGCACTGTATCCCGGCCGCCGGCCCGGGCGGCGGGCAGGCCGTGCCGGAGCGGGTGGGAGCCGCCCCCCCCCGCCTGAAGCACCCGTACTGGGAGGCAGGACCGGCCGAACCGCACGGCGTGCGGGAGCAGCGGGAGGGGCGGGAGGAGCCGGCGCACCTGGGCGCGCGGTCCCGCCGGCCGCGGGACGGCCTCCGGCAGCCGCCGCGCGTGGAGGCGGGGCGGCCGAACGGCCGCGCGCGGCGCCCGCCGCGCGGCGCGGAACCCGTCGTTTGCCGTATCGGCAAACGCGTTTGCCCCCCGGCCCCCGGCCGGGCCAGGCTCGGTCGCAGGGCCGCCGAACCCGGCCCGCCAGCCCCCGAGGAGACGCCATGACCGAACTCCCCGCCCCCACCGAAGCCGCCGGCTTCTGGGAGGCCCGCTACCGCGACAGCGACCGCGTCTGGAGCGGCCGCCCCAACGCCCTGCTCGTCGACGAGGTGACCGGCCTGACGCCCGGCACCGCCCTCGACCTGGGCTGCGGGGAGGGCGCCGACGCGGTCTGGCTGGCGTCCCAGGGCTGGCGGGTCACCGGCGTCGACATCTCGCCCACCGCCCTGGAACGCGCCGCCCGGCACGCCGCCGACGCCCAGGTGGACGACCGGACCGCCTGGGAGCGGCACGAACTCGGCCGCACCTTCCCCGAGGGCACCTTCGACCTGGTGAACGCCCAGTACTTGCAGTCCCCGGTCCACCTGGACCAGCAGACGGTGCTGCGACGCGCCGCCGCGGCGGTCGCCGAGCACGGCACGCTGCTGATCGTGATGCACGCCGGCTGGCCGTCCTGGCAGACACGACCGCCGTTCGAGGCCGTGTTCCCCACGCTGGACAGCGTGCCGGCCGCGCTGGCGCTGCCCGAGGACGGCTGGGCTGTGCGGACCGCGCGGACGGTACGCCGCACGAGCGTCTCGCCGGACGGCGAGGAGGGCTTCCGGGAGGACCACGTGTGGCGCATCCGGCGCCGGTGAACCCGCGTCCGGGGTGGCGCCCCACCGCACGCGGGCGGCTCCCGCTTCACGAGGGCGGCCCTCACCTGGGCGGGCGGCCCGCGCCCCTCACGCGGGGCGGCCGCCACCCAGGCGGATGGCCCCACCCGTGCGGACAGGCCCCGTCCTCCCGCCGACGGCCCCGTGTGGTCGGCGCCCGCACCGGGAACTCGGCGGCCATGACCGAGCAGGCAGCACTCCACACGTCGTACTGGCTCGACACCCTTCCGCCCGCCGCCCCGGCACCCCCGCCGTCCGGTGACGTCGAGGTCGACGTCGCCGTCGTCGGCGCCGGGATCGCCGGGCTGAGCACGGCCTGGGAACTGACCCGGCGCGGGCACGGGGTGGCGGTGCTGGAGGCCGACCGGATCGCCGCCGGCGTCACCGGGCACACCACCGCCAAGATCAGCGCCCAGCACACCCTGATCTACGACCGGCTGCGCCGCACCCGCGGCACCGAGGGGGCCCGCCTGTACGCGCGCTCGCAGACGGAGGCGATCCACCACGCCGCCGAGACCGTCGACGAACTGGGCATCGCGTGCGACTGGGAGGACACCGCCGCCTACGCCTTCGCCCAGGGCCGCCGCCGGATCCCCGAGCTGCGGGCCGAGGCCGAGGCGGCCAAGGAGGCGGGACTGACCGCCGAGTTCGTCACGGACACCGACCTGCCGTTCCCGGTCGCGGGCGCGGTGCGGGTCGCCGACCAGGCCCAGTTCCATCCGCGCAAGTACCTGCTGGCGCTGGCCGACGCGATCCGCGAGCGGGGCGGACAGCTGTACGAGGGGACGCGCGTCGTCGGCCTCACCGAGGGCGAACCGTGCGTGCTGACCACGGAGGAGGGCACCCGGGTGACCGCGCGGGCGGTCGTGGTCGCCACGCACTACCCGGTCTTCGACCGCGCCCTGCTCTTCACCCGCCTCTCACCCCGCCGGGAACTGGTGATCGCCGCTCCCGTCGACGCGGCCAAGGCCCCCGAGGGCATGTACATCACCCCCGAGCACCACACCCGCTCGGTGCGCACGGCGCCGTACACGAACGGCAAGCGGCTGCTCATCCTGACCGGCGAGCACTTCACCCCCGGCAGCGGCCAGGACACCGAGGAGCGGTTCGCGACCCTCACCGGCTGGGCCGAACGCCACTTCGGCACGCTGCGCCTCAGCCACCGGTGGGCCACCCAGGACAACGACTCCACCGACCACGTCCCGCTCGTCGGCCCGCTGCACCCCGCCGCCCGGCACGTCTACGTCGCCACCGGCTTCGGCGGCTGGGGCATGAGCGGCGGCATCATGGCCGGGCGGCTGCTCTGCGACCAGATCACCGGGCGTGAGGTGCCGCCGTGGAGCGAGCTGTACGACCCGCGCCGCATCGCACCCGTGCTGCGCGAGGGCGGGCAGTTCATCCGGCACCAGGCCACGGTCGCCCGGCACTTCGTCGGCGACCGGCTGCCGGGCCTGACCCGGCCGGGCCTGGACGACCTCGCCCCGGGGGACGGCGCGGTCCTGCACGTCGGCGGCAGGCGCTGCGCGGTGCACCGGGACGCGGACGGAGGGCTGCACGCCGTGTCCGCGCGCTGCACCCACATGGGCTGCCTCGTGGCGTTCGACCGGGCCGAACAGGCCTGGGAGTGCCCCTGTCACGGCTCCCGCTTCGCCCCCGACGGCCAGGTGCTGCAAGGACCGGCGGTCAAACCCCTGGAACACCGCGACATCTGAGCCCTCCGGCGCGCCGCCTGCCCCACCGCCCCTCCCCGGTGCCGCGACCAGCCCGGCCAGGCCGTCCCCGGTCGGCCGAGGTCCCGCCGACGAGCCGGCCCGGGCGCCTGCCCGACGGTGACCGGCGGGTGCGTGGTGCACCGCGCGGAGTGAACGCCGCACGTTTGACCCGGGCCGATCGGATCACCCGAGGGGGGAGAGCGAACGCCGTCAACGGCTTGGAGTGAACGATCGTGGCGCGAGAGAAGAAGGCCAAGGCGAAGATGGAGCAGGCCAAGGGCAAGGCCAAGGAGGCCGCCGGCCGCGCGGCCGGCAACGAGCGCATGACCGCCGAGGGCCGGATGGAGCAGTCCAAGGGCGACGCCCGTCAGGCCAAGGAGAAGACCAAGGACACGTTCCGGCACTGACGGCCCCCACGGGTCACGAGCGGGTTCCCCGAACTCTCCGGGGAACCCGCTCGTCGTGCGTGCGACGCCCGCGCCCGGCGTGGAGACGCCGGCCGCAGGCCGTCCGCCGTCCTTCGACCCGATACCGGGGCGCCTCCCCGCGTGGCTGCCGGTGGCACGACGGCGTCCCCGCCCCCCGCCGCCCGCGCCGGGCGGGGGGCGGGGACGCCGGTCCGCTCAGTCCTCGGCGACCAGGGCGGGCGTCGACGACGTCAGCACCTCACCGCGGAAGAACGCCGGGCTGCGCCACTGCATCACGGCCATGATCACCAGGCCCAGGGCCAGCAGCCCCACGCCGATCACGAAGACCGAGCCCATGCCCAGCACGGACGAGCCGCTGCCGTAGGCCGGGTCCCACATGTCGATCAGCGTCTTGACGAACACCGCCGCCAGCAGCAGCCCGCCGACCGCCGGGAACAGCCCCTTGAACAGCAGGTCGCGGCCGGAGCGCAGCAGCTGCGCCCGGAAGTACCAGGCGCAGGCGAAGGCCGTCAGCGCGTAGTAGAAGCAGATCATCAGGCCGAGCGCGTAGATGGTGTCGACCAGCACGTGCTCGCTGACCAGGGTCATCACCGTGTAGAAGACACCGGTCGCGACGCCCGCCATCACCGTGGCCCGCCCCGGCGTCCTGAAGCGCGGGTGCACCCGGGCGTAGGAGGCGGGGAGCGCCTCGTACGCCGACATCGCCAGCACCGTGCGGGCCACCGGGATGAAGGTGGTCTGCAGGCTGGCCGCGGCCGACGCGAGCACGGCGACGAAGAGCAGGACGCCCAGCGTCGGGCCCATCACCGGGCCGGCCAGCGCGGCGAAGACGTTGTCGGAGGTCTCCGGGTTGGCGAGGCCGAGCCCTTCGTCGCCGGAGCCGACGACCATCTGCGCCGCGACGCCGGTGGCCAGGTACGAGCCGACCAGCACGACCATGGCGATCAGGGCCGCGCGGCCGGGGGTGCGGCTGCTGCCGCTGGTCTCCTCGTTGGCGGTCAGGCAGGTGTCCCAGCCCCAGTACATGAAGATCGACAGTGACAGGCCGGCGGTGAACGCGGCGAACGACTGCACGGCGAACGGATTCAGCCACGACCAGGAGAACTCCGCCGAGGTCGGGAAGCCGGTACCGCCCGCCTTGCCGAAGGCCATCGCCACGAACACGGCGAGCACCAGCAGCTGCAACCCCACCAGCGCGTACTGCACGCCCTTGGTCGCGGTCATCCCGCGGTAGCTGATCACCGTCGCGATCGCGATCAGGGCGAGGCAGGTGATGATGTGGACGGCCTTGTTCCCGTCCAGCGCGGCGACGGACTCACTGCCCGTGACCTCGCCCGCCAGCAGCCAGAAGTAGGAGGTGGCCACGCCGGCCAGGTTCGACAGCACGATGATCGTGGCGATCACCAGCCCCCAGCCGCACATCCAGCCCACGCGCGGCCCGAACGCCTTCACCGTCCAGGTGAACGAGGTGCCGCAGTCCGGCATCGCCTTGTTCAGCTCGCGGTAGGCGAAGGCGACCAGCAGCATCGGCAGGAAGCCGGCGAGGAAGACGGCGGGCATCTGCACGCCGACCTCGCCCGCGGTGGAGCCCAGTGTCGAGGTGAGGCAGTACACCGGGGCCACGGTGGACACACCGATGACCGCGCTGCCCAGCAGGCCGACGGAGTTCCCGCTCAGGCCCTTGGCGCGCATCCCCTCGGCGGGGGCCGCGCCCGTGTCTCCGGCCTCGGGCCGTGTGTCCAGCTGCGTCATGAACAGGACGTTAATTCCTGCGGTTTCCGTGCTGGCTCCCTGTGACGTCGGCCTGGTCCACGGCGGAATATCCGGTCAATCATCGGTGTGAAGCCCTTCTTTCCTGGGATTGAAAGGCTATCTGTCGGAACTGCGCTTGACTTCCAAAGTCGACTTCGAGGCGTCCGCTATTCGGTAATCGCAGCGAGGCCCGATGCGGCGGGTTCCGGGCTTTCCCTGTGATCCGCGCCACATCGGGCCTCGTCCGGTTCACACGCGTGCGCCGAACCGCTCCCACACGCGGTGGCTCTTCAGCAACCCGCTGATCTCCTCCAGCACTTCGGTGCCGGTCTCACCGGTCACCACGCCGGGCGCGTCGGCGGGGACGCCCGCCGCCTCCAGCGCGGGCCGCGCGCCCGCCCAGCCGCCGATCGCCTTGCCGTGCCGGAACGCCTCGCCCAGCATCAGCAGCACCCGCGGATCCGTGGGCCCCGCGCCGTTCGGCCCGCCGTTGCCCGCCTTGGCGTCCCGGGCGCCGTAGGCGTCGCGGCCCGGGCCCGGCACGCCCGCCAGCAGCAGGGCGTCGAACTCGATCGAGCGGGCCGTGGCGAAGGTCCGCTGGACGGTGATCGGCTCGCCCTCCGGGTCCAGCCTGCCGCCGGACGGGGCGATCACCAGCGGCACCATCCCGGCCGCCAGCACGGCCTGCCGCACCTCGCGCACCCCGTCGAGGTCGCCCGACCCGTCGGTGACGATGCCGACGATCCGGCCGTTCAGCGGCCAGGTGCGGCCGACCTGCGACAGCGCCGGGGACGGCTCGACCGCCTCGACCGGCACCGTCGGCTCGGGGGCCGGCAGCCCCAGCCCGGCGGCGACCGGCTCGCACAGCTCGGGGTCGATGTTGGCCAGTACCTGCAGACCCCGCTCCTTGACGGCCTGCTCGTAGCACTTGCCCAGCTCGAAGGTGTACGCGGCGACGATGTGCTCCCGCTCCACCGGGCTCATGCTCCGCCAGAACCGGCGCGGCTGGCTGAAGTGGTCCGCGAACGACGCCGGCGCCTCCCGCACCTTGCGCGCCTCGGGCACCGTCACCGGCGTCTCGACGTACCCGCCGGTGTCCGCGCCCGCCAGGAAGGGGCAGCCGCCGTCCAGCGAGTTCGGCCGGTAGGGCGCCGCCCCGCTGTGCACGGCCGTCTGGTGCATGCCGTCGCGCAGCATGTCGTTGACGGGCGCGTGCGGGCGGTTCACCGGGATCTGCGCGAAGTTCGGCCCGCCCAGCCGGGTGATCTGCGTGTCCAGGTACGAGAACAGCCGTCCGGCCAGCAGCGGGTCGTCGGTGATGTCGATGCCCGGCACCAGATGCCCGGGGTGGAAGGCCACCTGCTCGGTCTCGGCGAAGAAGTTGACCGGATTGGCGTTCAGCGTCAGCAGTCCGATCGGCTGCACCGGCGCCAGCTCCTCCGGCACGATGTTCGTCGGGTCGAGCAGGTCGATGCCCTCGAACGTCTGCTCGGGTGTGTCCGGGAACGTCTGGATGCCCAGCTCCCACTGCGGGTACGCCCCCGCCTCGATGGCGTCGGCCAGGTCGCGCCGGTGGAAGTCGGGGTCGACACCGCCCGCGATCTGGGCCTCCTCCCACACCAGGGAGTGCACGCCCAGCTTCGGCTTCCAGTGGAACTTCACCAGCGTGGTCGCGCCCTCGGCGTTCACCAGCCGGAAGGTGTGCACGCCGAAGCCCTCCATCATGCGGTACGACCGCGGGATGCCCCGGTCGGACATGTTCCACAGCGTGTGGTGGGTGGCCTCGGTGTGCAGGGTGACGAAGTCCCAGAACGTGTCGTGGGCGCTCTGCGCCTGCGGGATCTCCCGGTCGGGGTGCGGCTTGCCCGCGTGGATGACGTCCGGGAACTTGATCGCGTCCTGGATGAAGAAGACCGGGATGTTGTTGCCGACCAGGTCGAAGACGCCCTCGCTGGTGTAGAACTTCGTCGCGAACCCGCGGGTGTCGCGGACCGTGTCGGCCGAGCCGCGCGAACCGAGCACCGTGGAGAACCGCACGAAGACCGGCGTCTCCACGTCCTTGCCCAGGAAGGCCGCCTTGGTGACGCTCGCCGCGCTGCCGTAGCCCTGGAAGACGCCGTGGGCGGCGGCGCCGCGCGCGTGCACCACCCGCTCGGGGATGCGCTCGTGGTCGAAGTGGGTGATCTTCTCCCGCAGGTGGTGGTCCTGGAGCAGGACGGGCCCGCGGGCGCCCGCCTTGAGGGAGTGGTCCGTGTCGTACAGCCGGCTGCCCTGCGCGGTGGTCAGGTAGGGGTCGCGCTGGGCCCGCGTCCCGGGGTCGGCCCCGGTCGGGACGCCGGTCGGGCTCACGGTCGCGGGAGCGGCCTGGTCGGGCTTGGGCGGGAGCGGTCCCCGGGGCTCGGTGGGCTCGTGGACGGTCGGCGGCTCGGCCCCGGGCCGGCCCGGCACTCCCTCCGCCGGCCCGTCGTCGCCCAGGGCGGCGGCGGCCTTCTCGGCCACGGCCTTGATGGGGTTCTTGTCACTCATGACACTCCCAGGAAGAAAGATCGAGGACGGACACGTGCCGGTCAGGGCCGCAGCGACACCGCACGCGGGGCCCTGGGTACCCGGCGCCACCGAAGCGAACCGTCCGCATTTCGTCCGGTTGCCGAGCCCGGCCTGTGGCACCTGAGGGCGTATGCGATGTACACGAACGACGGTGCGCACGGGGCGGCGCCGCTACGGCGCCGCCGTGGACGCGGTACGGCGGGCGTGCTCCGCCCCGGGGCGGGAGCGCGACCTGGCGGTGCAGGCGGTGAAGGCGGCGCTGGCCGCCTGGCTGGCCTGGGCGGTGGCCGGCTGGTGGCTGGAGGCGCCCATGGCGTTCGTGGCGCCCTGGGTGGCGGTCGTCCTGGTGGAGTCGACCGTGTACCGGTCGGTCGCGCACGGGCTCCAGCAGCTGGCGGCCATCGCGTTCGGCACCGTGGCGGCCACGGCCGGGGTGCTGGCCCTGGGGAACGCGATGGCCGCGATGGCCCTGGTGCTGCCGGTGGCCGTGCTGCTGGGCAACTGGCGGCAGCTGGGCAGCCAGGGCGTCTACGCCGCCACCGGCGCGCTGTTCGTCCTCACCGACCCCCATGTCGGCGTCGGCGCCTCGGCGGCCCGGATCGCCGAGGCCGTCTTCGGGGCCCTGGTGGGCATCGCGGTCAACGCGCTGGTCCGCCCGCCGGTGTACCTGCGCGACACCCGGGCCGCCCTGGAGGACGCGGCGGACGAGGCCCACGACATCCTGCTCCGGGTCGCCGAAGGACTCCGGGAGGGCGCCTGGGACGGCGGCCGCGCCGAGGGCCGGCACGAACGGGCGCTGCGCCTGAGCCGGCTGGTCGACCAGGCCCGCTCCGCACTGGGCCGGAGCCGGGAGAGCCTGCGCGTCAACCCGCTCGGCTGGCGCTCCCGGTCCGCACCCGGCCAGGCGTACGACGACGCCGTCGCCGTCCTCGACTACGTGGCCGTCCACACCGCGGGCGTCACCCGCACCGTCCGGGAGGCCGCCGAGGACGAGCGCGACACCGCCCGGCCCGCCCCGCGGATCGCCGGACCGTACGCGGACTTCCTGCAACGCGCCGCGGAGGCGGTCCGGCTGTACGCCCGCACCCGCTTCGGCGACGGCTCGGAGGAGGAACTGCGGCGGACCGTCGAAGAACTCGACCGGACCCTGAACTCCCTGCGGGAGCGACTGCCGCAGGCGGTACCGCAGGACGCCGAGGCGCTGGCCGTCCACGGGGCGCTGCTGGCGCAGGCGAGCCGCCTGGCCGACCAGTTGCCCCGGGACGCCCGGCCCCGGGAATGACGCCCCGCCACGGGGCGTTCCGCCCGCCCGGGCGGGGCGCGGCCCGGGGCGGCACCGGACGCGGCGCGCCGCCGGGTCCGGTGCCGCCGCCTCCCGCGGGACCGTCACAGGCGCTGCCACAGCGCCGGCGTGGCGGCCGGCGCCCAGGCACTCTGCGCCTGGTGCGACTGCAGGCACTGGTACCGCACGCCGTCGTGGTGGACCGTGGCCCCGGCCTGGTACACCCGTCCGGCCGACCACGCCCCGGCCTCGCCGCCGTCCTGCTCAGGCGCCCCGGCGCCGGTGGACGCCGTCCTCAGCGTCAGTCCGAAGTCGGCGAGGACGGGGTTGACCGGCTGGTAGAACGTCGTGCCGCCGTTCCTGCAGTCCCCCGAGCCGCCGGAGGTCACGCCCTGTGCCTGGGCTCCCGAGACGTACGGACCGCCGGAGTCGCCCGGTTCCGCGCACACCGTCGTCCGGGTGAGCCCGTGGACGACGCCCTCGGCGTAGCCGACGCTCGTCCCGTGCTGCTGGATCGTGCCGCAGTGCCAGCCGGTGGTGGAGCCGGAGCGGCACACCGACGCCCCGACCAGCGCCTCGACCGAGCCGCCGACCTGTGCGATCTCGCCGCCCTCGGCCTTGACCCCGGCGGTGGCGGTCCAGTCGCCGTTGACGGCGACCCACGCCATGTCCTTGCCCGGGAACGTGGAGGCCTGGAAGGTGCCCTGGTCGGCACGGTTGTGGCCGGTGGTGCGGTCGCCCTGGTCGCCGCAGTGGCCCGCGGTGGCGAAGCCCTGCCGCTCGCCCCTGGTGACCGAGAAGCCGACCGAGCAGCGAGCCGCGCCGTTGACGTAGTAGGCGTCACCGCCGACGAGGTCGGCCAGCAGCCGCGGCCGCTGCGCCGAGGTCCGCACCACCACCCGCTCGGCGTCGAGTCCGGCGGCCGTGAGGAGGGCGGTCGCGGCGGTCCGGCTCGCTGCCTCGACCACGACCCGGTTCCTCGGCACGTCGACGTACCACAACGGCGTGTCGCGCGTGCTCACCCGGGCCGCGGCCCGGTCCAGCGCGCCCTTCACGGCCGTGAGGCCGGCCAGTGACGCCTTGACGACCGCGGCCTTGGCGCCCTGCCCCTGGATGGTGGCCACGTCCGCCCTGCTGGTGGTCGCGACGGTGAGCGTGCCCGAGGTGGCACCGCTCACCCAGGCCCCGGCGAACCGCTCACCCAGCGCGAGGCGGAGGCGGCCCGCACGGGTGCCCGCCTCCGCCTCGTTCACCAGCCGCGTCGCCGCCTGCTGTCCGGTCAGGCCGAGATCGCGTGCCAGCGCCCGCAGCACCTGCGCCGACGGCCTGTCGGCCCCGAGCGTCTGCGTCGCCGAGGGCAGCGGCCCCGCCGCGGGCGGCGGCTCGGCCGCGGCGGCCGCGCCGATCCCGCTCAGTACCAGCGTGCCGACCGCGATCAGGGCCGTACGGCGCCCGACCGCGGCATGTCTGTGCACCATGCGCATGGTCTCCTTCCCGTCAGGTACGGCGGGGAGCCGTCCCGAAGCCCTAGGGCTTGCCGGGAAGGGACCGCGCGATGTGCGTCACGCGGGTGTTTCGCGCTTTGGGTACCCGAAGGAGCGCCAAGTGCAGTACGCCGGGGCACCGGCCCGCGCGTCTACGACGTCCGCGCGCTCACCGGCACGTGGTAGACGTGGAACGCCCGGCCGATCACCGGCTGCGCCACGTTGCGCACGCGGACGCCGCCGGTCGTCATGCCGTGCTCGGAGCCGGCGTGCGCGTGCCCGTGCACCGCGAGGTCGGCGCCCGCGGTGTCGATCGCCTCGGCCAGCAGGTAGCTGCCGAGGAACGGATAGATCTCCAGCGGCTCGCCGGCCAGCGTCTCCGGCACGGGGGAGAAGTGCGTCAGCGCGATCCGCACGTCGCAGTCCTCGCCGGCCAGCTGCTCCAGCGCCGTCCGCAGCCCGTCGGCGCACCGGCGTGAGTAGCGTACGAACTCCTTCATCAGCGGCTCGCCGAACTCGCCCGCGTTCCGCCCGACGAAACCGCCCCCGAACCCCTTGGTGCCGGCCACCCCGATACGGTTGCCGTCGGCGGTGACGACCGTGGCCTGCCCCTCCAGCACATGGGCCCCGGCGTCCTGAAGGATGGCCGTGACCTCCTGCGGACGGTCGTCGTGGTGGTCGTGGTTGCCCAGCACGGCGACCACCGGCACGCCCAGGTCCGTGATCTCCTGGGCCACCACCCGCGCCTCGTCGGGGGTGCCGTGCCGGGTGAGGTCCCCGGCCAGCAGCAGCACGTCGGCACACTCGGGCAGCGTTTCGAACGCCGGGCGCAGCACGCCCTGGCTGTCGGGACCCATGTGGATGTCCCCGACGGCGGCGATCCGGATCATGCCAGTTCCTCCGCGTGATCGGGCGAGGACGGGTCGGACACCACGAGGTCGTAGTGGACCGGCAGCCCGGCCAGCTCCGCCTCGGCCGCACGGCGCACCTCGTCACGGCACTCGACGGACGGCACGGTGCCGGTGAGCAGCACCGCCTCGCCGCGCACCTCGATCCGCACGCCCAGCTCGCCGAGGTCACCGGCGGCGAGCCGGTCGCGCAGGTGGGCGACGCGGTACTCCAGATGCTCGGGGGCCGGAGCGCCGGGCGCGCGCTCCGCGTCGGGGCCGGTCATGGCTGCTCCTCCCGGGTCGTGATCACGTTCAGGCGGTCGAGCAGGAAGAGGAAGGCGGCGGCCATGGGCTCGTCCCCGACCTCCCCCCGGATCCGGTCCCAGTCGACCTTCTCGCGCAGCGCGCGGGCGATCGGCAGCACCGCGCCGAAGTCGCAGTGGTGCTCGGAGAAGGCGGCGAGCAGGCTGGCCAGCAGGTCGGTCGGCGCCAGCACCGGCATCCGCACGGAGTCCACCGGGATCTCCTGCGCCCGGTCGAGCATGCCCGTCGAGACGGGGCGGTGCGCCAGCTCGAAGATGATGTCGATGTCCTGCCCGAAGCACGTCGACTTCAGCAGCCAGTCCTCCGGCGGCGTGTGCACCGGCAGCCCGGCGTCGCGCAGCGTGGCCGCGACCGCGTCGGCGTCCTCCGGCCGGATACAGAAATCGGCGTCGTGCTGCAGGTTCTCGCTCGCTCCGTGCGCGTAGGCGGCCACACTGCCCGCCAGCGCGAAGTCGTGCCCGCCCCGCTTGAGCAGCGTGCCCACCTGCTTGGCCGCCTCCAGGATCGCCTGGTTGCGGTCCCGGGGCAGGTCGCGCGCCGCCTCGGGGTCGGCCCGCTCCCCGGGCGGCTGGGCCGCCAGCCGCAGCCCGGGGCCCGGGATGTGGGCCGGCGTCGCGTCGTCGCCGTTCTGCATCATGCCGATCACTCCCTCCGCGCAGCCCTGTGTACCCGCCCCGGACGGTTCGACACGGCCCCGTGCGGGCGTCCGGCCGCAGCACGCCGGGACGGCGGACGCGTCACGCCGCTTCCCCGGGCGCGCCCCGCCGGCGCAGGCGGCGGACGGCCCGGGGCTTCGGCCCGTGCGGCGGCGCCGCGGCCGCGGGCGTGCACCAGGGCCGGGTGCAGCGGCGCCGGGGTGTCCGGTGCCAGCGCCGCACGCGGTCCGGGCGCAGGAGGTGGCGCACCACGTGGGCCGGGCCGAACGGCACGTATGCGATGCCCTGGTGCTCCCACCGGTCGGCGACGCCGCGTGAGACGCGGGTCCGCGGGGCCTCGCCGGTCAGGCCGGTCGGGTGCGCGGTGGAGCGGGCGCTCCACCGCCGCCGTGCCACGTCCAGGACGCAGGCCGGCAGGGGTGATCGTGTACGCGTGCGGCTCCAGGGACAGCTCCTCGCGCATGCCGCGCCGCGCGACGTCGTACAGGTCGGGGGCGTTGCGGCCGGCCGAGTCGGTGTGCCGGGAGAGCCCCTCGTTCACCGAGGAGCCCCACGGTCCCGGCCCGGAGCGGACCTCGTCGGCCCGGTGGCTGACGACGAGCGGCTGGTCGGCGGTGGCCACGGCGATGTTCACGCCGAAGCCGCACTGCTGGAAGGCGGGGGCGTCCAGTCCCGGGGCCGCAGCGTACCGTCCGTCCGAAGCCGCCCCCCGGTCCGGGACCGGGGGGCGCGCCGTGGCCGCGAGCCCACCGGGATGCGGGGGGCCGCCGCCTCGCGCAGCGTGGAAGCAGACAGGCACACGCACGGCGCCGGGCGTCCCCGGCGCCCACCGGCACGAGGAGAGGCACATGGCGAAGGACAGGAAGCGGGACGAGAACCTCAAGAAGGGTGACGAGGTCGCCTGGAGCAGCCATGGCAGCGAGGCGGAGGGGAAGGTGGAACGGAAGATCACCGAGCGGACCGAGGCCGCCGGCCGGACCGTGGACGCCTCGTCCGAGGAGCCGCAGTACGAGGTGCGCAGCGACAAGTCCGGGAAGTCGGCGGTGCACAAGCCGTCGGCTCTGCGGAAGAAGAAGTGACGCGGCGTGCGCGACGAGGAGAAACGCGAGACGTGGGACGCCTTCCAGGAGCTGGTCAACATGAAGCCGGCCGTGCTCGGCGACTGGCTCGACACCGACGCCTCCCGTGAGGCGGGGCAGCACGACGGCGGCGGCGAGTCCACCGGACACGCCTCCGGCCGCCACATCCTCGCCATCCTGCGCAGCAAGAAGGGCGACCTGTCGGACGACGACTACCAGCACATGCGCAAGGTGGTCGGCTACATCCGCCGCCACCTGGCCCAGCGCCCCTCGGGGGACGTCCGCGACTCCCGCTGGCGCCACTCGCTCATGAACTGGGGCCACGACCCGCTCGGCTGAGCGGGCCGCGGCCGTCCGTCCCCTTCCGGGCACGTGTCACCGTCCGGCGCGCGTGCGGACTCCCGCGCGCGCCGGGGACGAGCGGGCGCGCGTCCGGTGACATGCACCCGCTGGCGCGCCCCGGCGGCGTGCGCCCGTATGCTCCGGGGCCCGCGGAACGGACGCGCGCCCTCGCGCCCTGGGCAGCAGCGGGTGAGGCCAGGGACGCCTTCTGCCCGCCGAAGCCGTACGAGGCGCTGAACGCGGCCCCGACCGGTGCGTCACGGGGCGCCTTGGCGACGACGTGCAGGGCGATGCCCGGGTCCGGGTCCTCGTGAGGGACGGTGGGCGGGAGGACCTGCCGCTGGAGCGTCAGCACGGTGACGGCCGCCTCGACCGCCCCGGCGGCGCCCAGGGCGTGGCCGACGGCGCCCATCAGCGAGGCGACCGGCGGGAGAGCGGGGAACACCGAACGCAGCTCCCTGGCCCCGGCGAGGTCGTTCGGGCGGGTGCGGGTGCGGGTGCGGGTGCGGGTGCCGGTGCCGTGCGCGTTGGCGTGGCCGATGACGCCGGGTGCCAGGTCCGCGCCGGCGAGCGCGCCGCTCAGGACGGCGGCGGCACCCCGGCCGTCCGGCTCGGGCGCGGCGTAGTGGCGGGCGTCGCAGCCGGCGGGGGAGGCGGGCGCCGGCAGCTGTTGCCGGTCCGGCCGGGCGGTGGTGGGATGGTGGTGCTCGCGTCCGGCCGCGACGGGAGGTGACCCGAGGCGACGACCGAGCTCCCCCCCAGGCACGGCCTCAGGCACGGCCGCCGGCTCCATCGCGGTGGTCGTGGCGGGCCCGGAGGTTGGCCCCCTCGCCCCCGACTTCGCCCGCGCGGTCGATCGGCAGTCGCACGCTGCCCGGAGGGCCGCCGCCGCTGATCCCGGAGAGACAGATGGACACCTATCGAGCCGCGCAGGTCGCCGCCGCGAGCGGGCCGTTCGAGGTCGTCGCGCGCGAGGTGCCACGGCCGGGCCCCGGGCACGTGCGGCTGGCCGTGGAGGCCTGCGGCATCTGCCACAGCGACGGCTTCTTCGTCAGCGGTGGCATGCCCGGCGTGACGTTCCCGCTGGTTCCGGGCCACGAGGTCGCCGGGCGCGTCGAGGAACTCGGCGAGGGGGCGCAGGCCGGCGGCTGGAGCGTGGGGGACCGGGTGGCCGTGGGCTGGTTCGGCGGCAGCTGCGGCCGCTGCACACCGTGCCGGCAGGGCGACTTCATCGTCTGCGACACCCTGAAGGTGCCCGGTTGGGCCTACGACGGGGGCTTCGCCGAGACCATGGTCGTCCCGGTCGACGCCCTGGCCCGCATCCCCGACGCGCTGTCGGCGACCGACGCCGGCCCCCTGGCCTGCGCGGGCGTCACGGCCTTCGACGGACTGCGGCGCAGCGCCGCCCGGCCCGGCGACCTGGTGGCCGTGCTGGGCATCGGTGGTCTCGGTCACCTCGGGGTGCAGTACGCGGCGGCCATGGGCTTCGAGACGGCGGCCATCGCCCGCGGACCCGAGAAGGCCGACTTCGCCGGGCAACTCGGCGCCCACCACTACATCGACAGCACGGGAACGACTCCGGTCGCGGAAGCCCTGCGGTCCCTGGGCGGGGCCAGGGCCGTCCTGGCCACCGCGGGCAGCTCCGACGCCATCGCGGCGACGGCCGACGGCCTGACGCACCGGGGCGAACTCGTGGTCATCGGGGCGTCCCCCGAACCCCTGGACATCCGCCCGATCCAGCTGATCATGCGCGGCCGGACCGTGCGCGGCCACCCGTCCGGCACGGCGCAGGACATCCAGGACACCATGGCGTTCAGCGCGCTGCACGGCATCCGCCCCATGGTGGAGGCCGTGCCGCTGAGCGAGGTGGGCGCGGCCTACCGGAAGATGCTCTCCGGCGCCGCTCGCTTCCGCATGGTGCTCACCACCGGCTGACCGGTGCGGCAGTGCGCGGAGGCGCGCCGGACGGCGGCCGGGAACCGGCCGCCCGTCGTGGGCGTAGGCACCTCGTCGTGGGCGTAGGCACCTCGTCGTGGGCGTAGGCACCTCGCCGCTGCCACTAGCACACCCCAATGACCGACCCGTACTCCTGGGTGTCCGGCAGGTGGCCACTCCGTATACTCCGCCGGAGCACTGCACCTCCGCACACCCGGCCAGAGAGTCCGCCTGTCACATGAAGAACGCCCTGCCGCCGCTGTCGCCCAACTACGCGACGCAAAGGAACCGCGCCTACCAGGAAAGCGTGGAGGTGCATGGCAAGTGGCCGGTCGAATTCCAGTTCCGTCCGGCCCAGGGCGACCACCGGCGCCTGCTGGTGGTGTTCTCCTCCGTGGGCAGCAAGTACGGATTCGGCAACGCGCTGGAGAGCGTCAAGTGCAACATCCTCAGGATCCGTGACCATTTCGACGGCGGGGCCTCCTACTACGTGGCCCGGAACATGGACTTCAGCGTCACGGACTCCATACAGGCCCTCATAGAGGACCACATGCGGCGGCTGCGCGTGACCCGGGACGAGGTGACCCTCCTGGGCGCCTCCAAGGGCGGCAGCGCCGCGCTCTACTACGGTCTGAAGTACGACTACAAGAACATCGTGGCGTCGACGCCCCAGTACTTCCTCGGCAGTTACTCGAAGGGGCACGGCCAGCTCGGGGACGCCGTCCTCGGCGAGGGGCAGCCCGACGAGAACGTGGCGGTGATGGACGCGGTCATGAAGGACCTGCTCGACAAGGACACCGACCTCAAACGGAACGTCTACCTGGTCTCGTCACCCGGGGACTACCAGTACGAGCAGGAAGTCAGGCACTACCTCCCCGCACTGCGGGAGTACGAGAACTTCAACTTCCTGTTCGTGGAGTCCCCCACGGTGCGCCGGCACGACGAGGTCGTCCGGCAGGCGCTGCCGTCGATCCTGAGCATCGTCTACTCCCTGACGGAGGGTGCCGCGCCCCGCTGGGGAGAGGTCCGGATCGGCACCGACCCCGAGGACCCGCAGGAGGCCTCCGCGTACCTCGCCGAGCTGCGCACCCGCGACACCGTCCTGGCCACGCTGAACCGTGCCGAGTTCGCGGACGGGAGCCTGCGGCTGAAGGGGCACGCCTTCCTGCCCGGCGTGGCCCCCGACGGCCCGACCGCGGAGACCAAGCGGCTCGTCCTGGAGAAGGACGGCCGGAGCTGGGTGTACCCGCTGGAGACGACCAACGAGATCAGGCTCTACCGGGACTACTTCGAGGAGTACTTCTGCGAGTACGCCACGGGCGGGTTCGCCGCCCAGGGCGAGCTGACCTTCACCGATCTCCCGCAGGGCACCTACGACGTGTCCGTCTGCGTCTCCAGCGAGGACGAGGGGATCGAGCGGCGGACCCGGCTGGTCGCGCCGAACGCGGTCGACCGGCGTCGGGCCTGCGGTGACTCGGAGCTGCTGTTCCGCGGCGGCAAGGGCGGCCTCAAGCTGGTCAAGAGGAGCATCGTCGGGGTCGACTCCGACGGCGTGTGCTTCTCCGTCACGAAGGCGGAGGAGCGCGACCGGACGATCCACGCGGAGGGCGTCTTCTTCCTGCCCGGCCGGAACGCCGACCGCGACGGGCACGCCGCCTACTACCTGGTGCTCCAGGGCAGGACGGGATGCCACTCCTTCCCGCTGGGGGTGAAGAAGAACCCCGGCGCCGTACGGCCCCGCAAGCACCCCGGTGACCTCGGCACCTACGACTTCGGGTACTTCAGCACCGGGGCCCCGGGCGTCGACGTCTCCGGCGTACCGGCCGGGAAGTACGCCCTGCTCGTCTCGATGAGCGCCGGTGGTGCCCTGTTCACCAAGAAGGCCGGGAAGGTCAACCTGAAGAAGGCCCGCTGACCCCGGCGGCGGGCCGGACGGCGGCGGGGCGTCGCGGGCCGGGCGGACCAAAGGCCGCCGGCGCGGACTCCCGCGGGATGCGCACCCGCCTCCGATCCGGGGCCGTCACTCGGTGCCGAGACCGGCGTCGTCCACTTCCTCCTCGCCCTCGGCCCTGAGGACCTTGTTGAGCGGCGCGAGGTCGTAGATGCCCTTCAGGTCGGGCTGCTCCAGCAGGCCGGCCTTGACGGCGTGCTCCGCCTGGGCGTCGAGGGTGGAGGCCAGCGGGTCGTCGAGGAAGGTGATGGACTCCCAGGCCGGGTCGATGACCTCGGCGGGCAGCGGCTTGCCCGACAGCTTCTCCAGCGCCTTGTTGGCGGAGGCCTTCGCCTGCTCCGGATTGGCGTTGATCCACTGGTTGGTCCTCACCGAGCCGCGCAGCACGGCCTCGACGACGTCCGGGTGCTCCGTCAGGAAGCTCTGCGACACGATGATGTTGGTGATCACGAACTTCTTGTCCGGCCACAGGTCGGCTTCGTCCAGCAGGACCTTCGCGCCCTCGGACACCAGCTTGGACGCGGTCGGCTCGGGAACCCAGGCGCCGTCCACGGAACCCGACGCGTAGGCGTCCGGGGTGACCTTGTTGTCCGTACGGACCACGGAGACGTCGCCCTTGCCGCTCTCGGCGTCGACCTTCCACCCCCGCTCGGCGATCCAGTTGAGGAACGCGATGTCCTGGGTGTTGCCGAGCTGGGGCGTGGCGATCTTCTTGCCCTTGAGGTCGTCCAGCGTCTTGATCTTGTCGGGGTTGACGACCAGCCGCACGCCGCCGGAGGCGGAACCGCTGACGATGCGCAGGTTCTCGCCGTTGGACTTGGTGTAGCCGTTGATGGCGGGGGAGGGGCCGATCCAGCCGATGTCGATCGAGCCGGCGTTCAGCGCCTCGATCTCGGAAGGCCCGGCGTTGAAGGTCGAGGCCTTGATCGTGGTGCCGCCGAGCTCCTTCTGCAGGATGCCCTGCTGGACGCCCACCAGCGCGGTGGCGTGCGTGAGGTTGGGGAAGTAGCCGATCCGCACTTCGTCGGCGGAGAGCTTGGGGGCGTCCGCCGCGACCTCCGCCTGCTGCTCGTCGTCGGTGGACTCGGCACCGTAGCCGCAGGCGGTCAGCAGGAGCGGGAGTGCCGCCAGGGCGGCCAGGGTGCGCAGGGTGGTGAGCGGTCTTGCGGCAGACACGGAGGTGTCCTCTCAGGGATGGGATCGATCAGGAGTCGGTCGGTGGGACGCGGAAGGTGCCGGACGCCGGGCCTTCGGGGTCGCACCGCACGCCGCCCACGGGTCTCGGCGACGGGAACGCGGTCGCCGGTCCGGGTGCGGATCCGGCTTCGGGTGCGACCGAGTGCGGTGGCGGGAAGGCGCGGACGGCGCTGCCGTCCTGAGCGTGGCCTGTGGACCAGGCGTGGCGCGTGGACGAGGCGTAGTGCGCGGACGACTCGAAGTGGTGGACGAATCGGGCCGAGCAGGGATCAGACGAGTCGACAGATGGCGCTGGACATGCGGCCGAGGTCGATGTGACGACGCGAGGTCAGCAGGGGGAGTGACTGGTCCGCGCGGTTGCCCGTCCGCATGGCCACCCCTCCGTTCCCCAGCATTCCTACTTGGTTGCTAGGGATCGTGGCAGAAGGCGCCATCCAGCCCAAGGGATTGTTCATATGATGGACAAAATGATCTCGCCATGCGGGATCTGGACTTCCCTGCTGCTTGACGGGCGCCGCGATGTGCTGCTCAAGTACTCCCCATGGCTGCCCAGCTGCGCTTGGTCTCGCGCGACTACATCGACTTCGGCCGGGTGTGGTCCGCCGCGTGTCACGGCTGACCCGGCGGCGGACCGTCTGACCGGCCGCCCGATCCCCCGGCGACCCCGCCGCCGGCCGCGTCCGGCCGTCGCGAGCTGCCCCGCCCCCGGCTTCGGCCCCCGCACGACGTCATCGCGCCCGTGCCGCACCGGCCCGTTGACGGGCCGTCACTCCCACTGCCGTGCGACGCGGCCGCCCGGCCCGCCCGGGACCGCCCGGCAACCGGCCCGGGACCGCCCGGCAACCGACCCGGGACGTGCGCCGGACGGTCGCACCCCCCTGCCTCCGCACAGGACACGAGGTCATGCCCCGCGAACTCCACCTCTCCGTCGCACTCGACGGGACGAGCCACCGCCCCACCGACCCCGCCCACCGGGCCGACCTGATCGGCCTGGCCGAACAGGGCGCCCTGGACTTCGTCACGGTCGGGACCGCGCCCGACGCCGGCCCCGGCCCGTACGGCACGGTGGCCGCGCTCACCCGCGCCACGTCCCTGAGCAGCAGGATCGGCCTGGTGCCGACCGTGACGACCACCGGCACCCAGCCGCACGACACCTTCTCCGCGCTGGCCGCCCTCGACGCCGTCAGCGAAGGCCGGGCCGGCTGGCTGGTCGACGTCGCCGACACCGCGCCCGAGGCCGAGGCGGACGTGTGGGCCGAGGCGGTCGCCGCCACCGGCACCACCGCCCGGCTGTGGGACGGCCGGACGGGGGACGCGGACACGGGGGGCACCACCGACCGGGCTCTCGGCACCGGTGCCGTCGTGCCCCGCGCGCCGCAGGGCCGGCCGCCCGTCGCCGTCGCCCTCGACGTGCACGACTCGGACGGGCCGTGGGAACTGGCCGCGTACCATGCCGACGTGGTGCTCCTGGACGCCGAGCAGCCGGCCGTCGTCCGGCTCGCCCGCGCGGCCCTGCTCGGCCGGGCGGCGGAGGCCGGACGCGATCCCGACGCGCTGCGCGTGCTGGTCCGCGTCGCGGTCGACCTCGGCGGCACCGGGGCGCCGCCGCCCGCCGACACCCTGCGCTTCAGCGGCGCCGCCGCGGACCTCGGCCGTCTGCTCGCGGAGTGGCACGGCGCCGGCGGCGCCGACGGCTTCCACCTCCTGACGGCCTCGGCCTTGGCCGATCTGCGCGCCGTGGTCGGCGACCTCGTACCGGCGCTGCGCCGGCACGGCCTGTTCCGTGCCCGCTACACCGGCCGCACCCTGCGCGACCACATCGGCCTGCCCCGACCCGCCCGCCGCTCCGTCCGGGACCCGGAGTCCGCGGTGTGACGCGGGGCCCCCGCTCCACCGCACGCATCCACCCGCCGCTCGTGACGAGGACCGCCATGCCCGCATCCGCCGTACCGCCGCCCCACCCCCGGACGCTCCTGGACGAAACCGCCTACGACCGTCACAGACTGCGCCAGTGGCTCGCGGGGGACGCCAGGGCGGACGGGGTCAGCCGCCGCCGTCTGCTCACCCTGCTCGCCGCCACCGCCGCCGCGACCGCGCTCCCCGCGCCGCGCCCGGCCCGTGCCGCCGGCACGCCGATCGTGAAACCGCTCCCGCCGGAGTGGTTCGTCCCACGCGGCACGAACGCCGAGACCCGCTGGGAGGCCCTGCGCGCAACCGGGTACCACACCCCCAACGAGCTGTTCTTCGTGCGCAACCACACCGCCACCCCCGTGCTGGAGGCCCGGGACTGGCGGCTGCGGCTGTGGGGCAGCGGGCTGCGCGGCGCACCCGGCGCGGACCGGCCGGTGGAGTTCGGCTACGACGACCTGCGCGCCCTGCCCGCCGTCACCCGGACCGCGTTCGTCGAGTGCGCCGGGAACGGCCGCAGCTATTACACGACCCAGCAGGGCGAGACCGTCACCGGCACCCCGTGGACACTGGGCGCGGTCGGCGTCGCCCGCTGGCGCGGGGTCCTCCTGGCCGACGTCCTGCGCAGGGCCGGGCTGTCGGCCCACGCCGTGGACGTCCAACCGCGTGGCCTGGACGCCGAGTACGTCAGCGGCGGCGAGAGCCTCGGCCGGGTACGCCGTCCGCTGCCCCGGGCCAAGGCCCTGCACGACGTGCTGCTCGCCTACGAGATGAACGGCGAGCCGCTCCCGTACGACCACGGGTTCCCGGTGCGGGTCCTGGTGCCCTCCTGGGTGGGGATCGCCTCGATCAAGTGGGTCGGTGACATCGAGGTGTCCGCCCAGCCGCTGTTCTCACCCTGGAACACCACCTTCTACCGGCTGTTCGGCCCGGCCCACCCCGAGCAGGGCAGTGCGCCGCTGACCCGGCAGACGGTCAAGAGCGCCTTCGAGCTGGCGAGCGGCGCCGCCTTCCCGGCGGGGCGGGAGCAGGTGCTGCGCGGCCGGTCCTGGTCGGGTGCGGCCGGGATCGCCCGGGTCGACGTCAGCACCGACGGCGGGACGACCTGGCGGCGGGCCCGCCTGCACGACGGTCCCCGTCCGGGCGCCTGGAGCCGCTGGTCGGTCACCTGGACACCCGGGACGCCGGGCGCCACCCAACTGCTGGCCCGGGCCACCGACACGTCCGGCCGCAGCCAGCCGGACGTCGCCGAGCCCAACACGCAGGGCTACCTCTTCGACGCGGTCGTGCGGCATCCGGTCACCGTGGTCTGACGCGAGCGGGGCGGGACCAGGAGGCCGTCCGGATCCGGTCCTCGGCAGTCCCCGCCCGGTCCCGCCGGTCTCCCGGGCGCGTCCGCTACGGCGCGCCGGCGTGCGCTCCGAGCCCTTCCCCGGCGTCCGGGCGCCGCGGCAGCGCCCGGTGCACCGACCACACCACGGCGACCAGCGGTACGGCCACCACCGCGCCGATCACCCCCGCCGCGACCGCGCCGCCCACGACCGACAGCGCGACCACCACCGGGTGCAGCCGCACCGCCCAGCTCATCACGAGGGGATGCAGGACATGCCCCTCGATCTGCCCGATGACGACGATCAGGGCGACGACCACCAGCGCGATCAGCGGCCCCTTCGACGCCAGCGCGACGACGGCCGCGACCGCGAGGGCGATCGGCGAGCCGATCAGCGGGACGAAGGCGGCGAAGAACTCCAGCAGCGCCAGCGGCACGGCGAGCGGCACGCCGAGGGCGAACAGGGCGAGGCCCACCAGCACGGCGTTGGTCACGGCGACGAGCAGGATGCCGTGGGTGTAACCGGTGAAGGTCCGCCAGGCGGCCCCGCCGGCCACCGCGACACGGCCCCGGGCCGCGGCGGGGAGCTGCGCGCACACCCACCGCCACTGCCGGTCGCCGGAGTGCGTGAAGAACACGGCGCAGAACAGCGCCAGGGCGAGGACGGTCAGCACGTCGAGCAGCCGGCTGGCACCGCTGAGCGCCGTACTGATGACCGTGGAGCGGTGGCTCGACAGCACCTGGCCGATCCGGGACTGCACGTCCTCGAAGACGTCCGGGGCGATCCGGAACGGCGGTTCCTCCAGGTGGCGCTCGATCCGGTCGACCCCCGACACGAACTCCCTCTCCAGACCGGTCCGCCGGCCCGCCACGGTCTCACCCACCAGGGTCAGCACCCCCAGGACGACGATCACGCCGCCGACGAACGTGGCCGCGACGGCGACCGGCCGTGGCACGGCACGGGCGAGCAGGTCGGCCACGGGCCGCAGCACGGCGGTGACGACCAGACCGAGGAAGACGGCGACGGCGATGCGGTGGAAGTCCCCCAGGACGGAGAAGGCGGCCCGGACCACGAGGCCGACGGCGAGGATCCGCCAGGCGTACGCGGCCGCGGTCCGCAGCACGCGCGGCACGGGCGGCTCCGCGCCGCAGGGCCGTCCGGGCGGCGGCACGGGCGGATCGGGGGGCGTGGACATCTCATGCTGGTACCACGCGTGGCCCGCGGCGCCCCGCGTCCCGTGCCGGATTCCCCCGAAGGCACGTGCCGGCTGCCCCTCACTTGGTGTAGTTGTAGACCGTCGCGCGGGACACCCCGAGCAGGTCGGCGATGGTCTGCGCGGCGTCGCGGGAGCCGAAGTAGCCGTCCCGGTGCAGCTGTCGGACCAGCGCCTTCTTGTCCGTGCGGCTCAGCGACCGGGGGGTGCCGGCGCGTTCCGCCGCCAGGGCCTCCACCGTCCGGCGCAGTTCGCGCGCGGTGCGGTCACGCAGCGTCTCCAGCGGCTGGTCGCGGGTCTCGGTGTCGGTGGCGACCAGGTTGGCCAGGGTGAGGGTGACCGGGGAGAGCACGGAGACGTCGAGGTTCAGGCACAGGGCGGCGATGTAGTCGCCCGCGGCGTTCTTGATGCCGATGGAGGTGCTCTTGGCGGGGCGGCCGTCGGGGAACTGGTTGGGGTAGTTCTGGATGACGCTGGGGTACTGCGGGTCGGCGATGCGGGCCAGGCCGAGCTCGGTGGCGGAGTCCCCGACCTGGCGGCCGGAGAGGTTGTTCTCGATGGTCCGGATCGCGTGCTGCGGGTCGCGCAGGTCGTGCAGGACCACCTCGCACAGCCCGGGGAACATCCGGCCCAGCGCGACGGCGATCTTCTCGGCCTCGCGGACGAGGTGCTCGTCCGAGGCGTCCGCGTCGTGCTCCATGGCGTGTCCTTCGGGGCGGCGTGGGGGTCGGTCGTCGGAGTACTCCCTGTGGCAGGCACGGTACCTTCGTCCAACCTGGCTGTCTACATCTGTATTTTATGTCCAAGTGTCCTGAGGGAACGGGTGACGGGGACGGGTGACACGCGCGCGCCCGGTGCGTGGGGCCGAGTCCTCGGCTCCCTCGCTCACCGTGCTTCGCGGCTTGCGGCGCCCGGTGCGGCGGACCGGGCCCTGGGCCGCCTCCGCCCGCCGTCCGCGCCCGCTCGCCCTCGCGACCCCGGTGCACTGCTCCGGCCCGAGCGCACCTGCCGCACCCACCCGGTCACGGGCACCCGGCCGGTCCCCGCGGCACGCGCCCCGCCGCCCGGCGGAGCGCGGTGCTGCCCGCTACGGGCGCAGGCCGACGGAGACGTGCGAGGACAGGGCGCGGAGGAAGTCGGCCGCGTCGAAGATCTCGCCGGCGGAGACGACACCGACCGCGTGGGTCCGTCCCGTGAGGACGCGGTCGACCGCCTCCACCACGAGCGGCGCGGTGACGGCGTAGATGTCCCGGCCCGTCGCCAGGGCCCGCCGCTCACTGCCCCCGGAGCGCACGACGGCGTCCACGGCGAAGGTCTGCGCGGACCGCCCGTGCTCGTCGGCCGGGGCCGGTGTCGGCGTGTCCGGGGCCACCACGTCCCGTGCCGCCTCGACCGTCATGTAGGTGCGCACCTCGGGCACGGACAGATGGCTGGGCACGGTGACGATGTCGGCCATGGAGAACTCTCCGATGACGGTCCTGGGCCCCATCGGCTCGGGGAAGGTCCACTCCAGGGTCGGCGGGGCGTCGTCGCGGTACTCCAGCCGCCCGTTGGCGTGACGGACGCGCTGTCCGTTCCGCCGCTCACGGGAGACCACGCCCGCGGCGCGCGTCCCGGGGGTGGGGTGCCAGCTGTCCAGCCCGTACGCGACGTGCACCTCGTCGGCCGCCGTCCAGTCGCCCATCGCCGCGGTGACCAGCAGGTCGCCGAGCCCGCCGAAGAAGGCCATCGCCGGCACGACCACCGCCTTCTCGGCACGGGCTCGGTCGGCGAAGTGCGCGAACGTGTCGGCGTTGGCCTCGATCTCGGCCGCCACGTCCACGTAGGGGATCCCGGCGCGCAGGGCCGCCTCGATCACGGGGGCGGCCGTCACGGCGAAGGGCCCGGCGCAGTTGACCACGGCCGCCGCACCGGCCAGCGCGCGGTCGAGCGAGGCCGGTTCGTCCACCGGGGCCGGGCGGGTCTCCAGCCCCGGCCCGGCGGCGGCCAGCGCCTCCAGCTTGGCGGCGTCGCGCCCGCTGAGCACCGGAACGAAGCCCCGGTCCCGCAGCTGTGCCACCACGAAGCGCCCGGTGTGCCCGTACGCGCCGAACACCGCCACCTTCAGCCCCGATCCCATGGGTTCCGCCTTCCACTCGAACGATCTTCCGTGTGCCGTCAGAAGCCATCCTGACGCGGAAGATCACCCCGCACGAGTGTCCGGAACGACATGCCCCGTACAATTCCGGACGTGACCACTGTCGCCCTGGCCGTCACCGACGGAATGCTGCATTTCGAACTGTCCCTGGCCTGCGAGGTGTTCGGCTCCGCCCCGGTGGGCGTGCCGGGCCCCTGGTACGACCTCGTCGTCTGCGGGCCGGGCGCCGTGCGCGCCGGCCGGTTCCGGCTGGTGCCCGACGACGGGCTCGGCCGGCTTCCGCGCGCCGACACCGTGATCGTCCCCGGCTGGGCCGACGTCGACGAGGATCCGCCCGCCGCACTGGTCGACGCGGTACGCGCGGCGCACGAGGCGGGCGCGCGCGTGGCCTCCCTGTGCACCGGCGCCTTCGTGCTGGCCGCCGCCGGGCTGCTGGACGGGCGCCGCGCGACCACGCACTGGGCGCACACCGAGGTCCTGGCCGACCGCTACCCCCGGGTCCAGGTGGACCCGGACGTCCTCTACGTCGACAACGGCAGCGTGCTCACCTCCGCCGGCAAGGCCGCCGCCATGGACCTGTGCCTGCACCTGGTCCGCCTCGACCACGGTTCGTCCGTCGCCAACGCCGCCGCCCGCCGCCTGGTCGTGCCGCCGCACCGGGACGGCGGCCAGGCGCAGTACATCACCACCCCGGTGCCCGCCCCGGGCAACCACCCGCTCGCCGGCCTGCTCCCCTGGGCGACCGAGCGGCTGGACCAGCCGCTGACCGTCGAGGACCTGGCCCGCCGGGCCCGGATGAGCTCGCGCCACCTGGGCCGCCACTTCCGGTCGGTGACCGGGACGACCCCGCTCCAGTGGCTGCTGACCCAGCGGATCCGGCGCGCGCAGGAGTTGCTGGAGACCACCGACGACAGCGTCGACGCCATCGCCGAGGCCACCGGCATGGGCACCGCCACGACGCTGCGCCGGCACTTCAACCGCACGGTGGGCGTACCGCCGGACACCTACCGCCGCACCTTCCGCTCACGCACCCGACCCGGCGCGAACGGCGACGGGTGGCAGCACCCGCGTCCCTGATCCGTCCGCCCGGCGTCCCGGGCGGCGGCGTCCGCGACGGTGCCGGGCCCGAAGGAGCGCGACGCGAGCCGGGGCCGGGGCAGGACCGTGCGAACGGTCCTGCCCCGGCCCCACTCGGCGGCGCCTCGGGCGCGTGGCCCGCAGGGCGGGCCGACGCCGGCGGGGCGGACGGTGGCGAGCAGGCCGGTCGGACCCGTGCGTCCCGCGCTCACCCGGGGTGCTCCTGCCGTGGCCCCGTGGCCTCCTCCCCGCCCCGCTCGCCCCCGGGGCCGCCGTCCAGGCGGCGCACGTGCTCCACGGCGCGCGGCAGCGCCCGGCGGACGACTTCCGGCAGCTGCCGGGTGGACGGCCACCGCACCAGGCAGCGCGCCACTTCGCGCAGCTTGACGTTGGTGTGCTGGGAGATGTGTCTGAGCACTTCCCAGCCCTGCTCGGGGCGGAGCCCGCCGACGGTCATGACCACGCCGATCGCCTGGTCGATGAGCGCGTGCGAGTGCACGGCCCGGCGGAGCTGCTCCACTTCCTGCTGGAGGACCGCGAGCCGCTCCGCCTGCCCGTCGTTGTCGATCATGTTCCGAAGCCTCCGCGCGGTCGGCCGCCCGCGACAGCCGGCAGGCGAAGAGTTCCGGCCGCCGCAGTCCAGAAAGCGAAAACCGGGTGCTCGGCGAAGACATGCCGGAGCGGTCCAGGGGCATGCGCAGCCGCATGGAGACGCTGACCTTCGACAGCGACGACCTGTCGGTGACCGAGGACTTCCTCAGTCGCGCCTACGCGAGGATGCGTATCGGCAGCAACACCCCCGGGTCCAGCCGCGCCCGGATCCACCGCGCGGGCATCCCCTCGGTGAGCGTCGACCAACTCGTGCTGGACTTCGAGATGAGCTACTCGGTGACGCCGCTCGGCAAGATCTGCCTGTGCGTCGTCCACGAGGGAACGGTGCGGGACCACACCTTCCAGGGGGTCGAGGACGCGTTCGGCCCCGGCGACGTGGTGCTCTTCGCGCCCCCCGACCTGCCGTACGCCGGCCGGATCTGCAACGCGCGCTACAGCATCGTCATGCTCGACCCCGCCCTGCTGGCGCAGGTGGCCGGCCCGCTCCCGGCCCCGGGCGACCGACCGGTCCGGCTCACCGGACACCGGCCGCACTCGCCGGCCGCCGCCCGGCAGCTGGGCCGCGCCATCGGCTACCTGACCGAGCACGTGCTCGCCGACCCGGCCGTCGCGGACCAGCGGCTGGTGGCCTCCACGGCCGCGCAGCACCTCGCGGCGAGCGTGCTGTCCGCCTTCCCCAACACGGCGCTGGCCGACGAGAGGGACGGTGACCGGGGCGACGGCCATCCACTGGTGCTGCGCCGCGCCCTCGCCTACATCGACGACCACGCCGACCAGCCGGTCACCGTCGCGGAGATCGCCGCCGCGGCGCATGTCACCGTACGGGCCCTGCAGTACGCCTTCCGGCGCCATCTGGACACCACCCCGGTGGCCCATCTGCGCCGGGTACGGCTGGCGCAGGCGCACCGGGACCTGGTGGCCGCCGACCGGGACGGAGGGGTCACGGTCACCGAGATCGCCGCCCGCTGGGGCTTCCACCACCCGGGCCGCTTCGCCTCGCTCTACCGCGCCGCCTACCGGCGCCCACCGCACCGGACCCTGTCCGGGGACTGACCGGCACCGTCGCCCCGGGGACGCGGCGCGTCGACCGGCTCCGCGCGGCGCCGGGCCGGGGCCGTACGGGCCGGAGCGGTTGCGGGCCCGGGCGTCCGTGCGCGCCCGGGCCCGGGAACTCACGCGGCGAGGGCGTGGCCGGGGTGGAGAACCACCTTGGTGTAGCCCTCGACACGCTGGTCGAACTTCTCGTACGCCTGCGGGGCCTGGTCCAGCGGCAGCTCGTGGGAGACCACGAAACTGGGCTTGGCGCGCCCGGCCATGATCAGGTCGCGCAGCTGGCGGTTGTACCGCTTGACGTTGCACTGACCGGTGCCCACCTTCTGCCCCTTCTCGAACATCCTGCCGATCGAGACCAGAAGCTGACCGTGCTTGGCGTGCTCGTCGGGCCCGCCCGGGTCGGACGGCACGTACAGGCCCGGTACCCCGAGCCGGCCGGTCGCCCGGACCGTCTCGACGAGCTCGTTGAGGACGATGGCCGGTTCCTCGTGGCTGGCGTCGTGCGCCTGGGCCTGGTACCCCACGGCGTCCACGCCCTTGTCCGTGCCCTCTCCGGCCATCTGTTCCTTGATCTGCTGGGCCGGTTCGCCCTGGGTGAAGTCGATGGGGATCGCCCCGATCTCCTCCGCCTTGGCGAGACGCTCGGGCACCCGGTCCACCGAGAACACCTTCGACGCGCCGCGCAGCAGCGCCGAGTAGGCGGCCATCAGGCCGACCGGTCCGGCGCCGTAGACGGCCACGGTCTCGCCCGGTGTGACCTGGGCCAGCTCGCAGCCGTGGTAGCCGGTCGGGAAGATGTCGGCGAGCAGGATGAAGTCGGTCTCGAACTCCTCTCCCGGTGGCAGCTTCAGACAGTTGAAGTCGGCGAACGGGACCCGCAGCCGCTCCGCCTGTCCGCCCTTGTACGGGCCCATGGCCACGTATCCGTAGGCGCCACCGGCGAAGCCCGGGTTGACCGTCAGGCAGAATCCCGTCTCGCCGGCCAGGCAGTTCTTGCAGAAGCCGCACGCGACGTTGAAGGGCATCACCACGCGGTCGCCCTCGGACAGGGAGGTCACGCCGCCGCCGACCTCCTCGATGACGCCGAGGTTCTCGTGCCCGAACACGATGCCCGGCTCGGCCGCCGTGCGGCCTTCGTACATGTGCAGGTCGGAGCCGCAGATCGCGGACGACGTGACCCGGACGAGCACGTCGTTGGGGTGCTGGATCTGCGGGTCGTCGACGTCCCTCACCGCGACGCTGAAGGGCTTCTCGTAGACAACGGCTTTCACCTCTGTCACCTCCCGTGGAGCGCTGGAAGGCGGTAGCGAGGACGGGCCGCCGCCGGGGCGCACACGAGGGCGCGGCCCTGGTTACGCGCCATGTCCATGGGCTCGCCTCACCGCCGTCACTTCCAGCAAACGCCTGTGGTTCAGGCCGTGCAACCCGCCCCGGCGGCTCACTCCGCGGGATGGCCGGGTTCGATGCCGCAGACGTCGCCGAGCCGCAGCAACGGCCGCCCGGAGCCCTCCCGCGCGCCCCACTCGACGGGGTCGAGGACGAACCCGGCGTGGTCGCCGCCGCCGACGTGCCCCACGATCCGGCCGACGAACCAGGCCTCGGCGTCCTCCAGGACGACGGCGCCTCCGTGCCCGTGGCGCCGGCGGACGTCCCGGAACTTGTCGACCCCGTCGTCCCCGGTCCGCCCGCCGAAGAGCTCGGCCAGCCCCAGCTGCTCCCGGGACAGCAGATGGACGGCCAGGAACTCCGCGGCGCGCGCTACCCGGAAGGTCCGGTTGGCCTCGGACAGCCACACCGCGAACCGCACCGGCCGCAGGGAGCACTGCGAGGCGAACCCGACCAGGCATCCGGCCCGGCTCCCGTCCGCCGCGGCCGTCACCACGCACATGTCGGGATCCAGCCGGTCGGTGAACACGTCCATGTCCGCCATGCTCAAGCCCCTCCTGTCCCTCCTGCCGCATCCGCCGCTCCCGCCGTCGACGGCGCTACGGTCTCGTCTCACCGCGGCACCGCATTCCATGCCGCCCGGGCGACCGGTTTCCGGGCCGGTGCACGTGCGCAGCCCTCTCCGTGCGGGGCGGCCGCGGGACGCCCCGCACGGGCAAGGGCACGAGACCGCGACTCGACCACCGGGGCCGGAATACGACCTTTGGCCGAGACCGGTCGACGCCCGCCGGCCGCGGGCGGCCCCGTGGCGGGGGCGGTGCGATCGGTACGCGCCAATAGCGGCACCGGCGCGGGGGCGGTGCGCCGGACGCGGCCGCGGGCCCCGGGCGGCTCGCCGCACCGGCTCCGGCGTGCGCGGACGCGATCCTCCGCCATGCGTCACATTTTCTCCGCACCGACTTCACGGGATGCACACTTTTGGCCGTTGCCGGACCGGAGCCCCCGTACCGGGGCAGACGACGGGCCGCGCCCGTGCCTAGCCTCCCTGGCCATGCGATCACCTTTACCGAGACGCCTGGGTCTCACCGCCGTCCTCGCCCTCGTCCTCGCCGTGTTCGGCCTGGCGCCCTCCGCGAGCGCCGCCCCGGCCGACGCCGAACTGACGTTCACCACCGACGCCGCCACCACCACGCCGGGCGGCACCGTGAACGTGTCGATGACGCTCACCAACAACAAGACGTACGACATCTGGTTCGTCTACCAGACCATCGACCCCACCTGGCTGACCACCCAGCGCCCGGACCTGAAGTACTCCTTCACCGGCTGCACCCTCACCGCCCCGAGCGGCAGCAGCGCGTGCTCCGGCACCGGCCCCGCCAACCTCGGCGCCAACTACGGCGCCACCGTCCCGCCCGGCCAGAGCCGCACCGTGACCCTGACGCTCCAGGTCGCCGCCGACTCCGGCTGCAACGGGAACATCGGCTTCTACTCGTACTTCTACGTCGAGTTCAGCGACAGCACGAGTGTCAGCGGCGGTCCGGTCTACACCCCCGAGACGCGCGTCCTGTGTGCCTGACGGTCCGTCCGGGGCGGGACGGGTGACCTGAAACCGGCCCCTGACCGCCCGGCGCACCGGTCCACACCGATGACAGCGCCACCGGCGGGCCCCACGGGCCCGCCGGTGTCCCGTATTCCCCCTCCCACCTGGGCGGCCGCCCGCGAAGCGGCAGGCTGCCAGGGCCTGTGGCGGGCCGTCGGACCCCTGGCCCGCACCGAGCGACCGCCCGCCGCGCACCTGCGTTTTTCCGTCAGGTTTCGCAGTGCGACCACGGAAGCTTCACAGGTACCCCACCATGTGACGCGATGGATGCGTGGACGACCGGTCTCTGAGGGGGAAGCCGGCGGCACGCAAGGGGGTGCGTCCGCTCCACGGAGCTGTGCCCACCCCTGCCCTGGGAGGGGACAACACCGCATGAAGCGGACCTTGCGCACCACCCTGCTGACGACGGGCGCGCTGATAGCCGCCCTGGCCGTACCGGCCACGGCCGCACCCGCCGTCGACGCGGACGTCCGCGTCGACCTGCGCGTGCTCGTCGTGAGCGACGGCGGACCGGCCACCGACGCCATCGCGGCCGAACTGGACGCCGCGGGCACGCCGTACGCGGAGATCGACCTCACGCGCACCGACCGGCCCGTGATCGACGCCGCCTACCTCGCCGACACCGTGGACGGCCGCGAGCGCGCCAAGTTCCAGGCGGTCGTCCTGCCCAACGACAACCCGTTCCCGGCCGGCAGCCCGGAGATGGCCGCGCTCGCGGCCTACGAGCGGACCTACGACATCCCGCAGGTCGACGCCTACACCTACGCCCGCCCCGAGGCGGGGCTCCAGTACCCGGTGTACGGCGGCTACTCCGGCAGCGTGGACGGGGTCCGCGCCCAGGTCACCGACGCCGGCCGGGCGGGACCGTTCGGCTATCTCGACGGGCCGGTGCCGTTCGAGGACAACTCACCGGCCGTGGGCGAGAGTTACGCGTACCTGTCGACCCCGGCGGCCGGGGCCGACTTCACCCCGTACGTCGAGGCGACCATTCCCGGCACCACCAAGCGGGGCTCGCTGGTGGGGGAGTACCGGCACGACGGGCGGCGCGAACTCGTCGTCACCTTCGTCTACAACCGGTACCAGCAGCAGTTCCGGCTGCTGGCCCGCGGCATCGTCGCGTGGCTGACCGACGGCGTCCACCTGGGCACCTCCCGCAACTACTTCGCCGTGCACGTCGATGACGTCTTCGCGGCGGACGACCGCTGGAACTCCACGCTCAACTGCACGCCCGGCGACGTCGACTGCACGGACCCGAACGCCACGCCCGACCCGATCCGCATGCTTCCCGCGGACGTCGACCGCGCCCTCGCCTGGCAGCGCGAGCGCGGCTTCACCCTCGACTTCGCCTACAACGGCGCCGGCAGCGTCGACCACCGCGAGGACCACGACGGCGCCGACCCGCTGGCGGACAAGCTGATCGCCGAACGCGCCGGGTTCCGCTGGATCAACCACACCTACACGCACGCCTTCCTCGGCTGCCAGCAGAACACCACCGTGGTGCCGTGGCGGTGCGCCACCAACGCCGACGGATCCGTCAGGTGGGTCAGCCGGTACGACGTCTCCGACGAGATCGCCCACAACGCCGTGTGGGGCCGGGCCGCCGGACTGCCCCTGGACGACGACGAGCTGGTCACCGGTGAGCACTCCGGGCTGCGGGTGCTGCCCCAGCAGCCGGCCGACAACCCCAACCTGGCGCTCGCCCTGGCCGACAACGGCGTCACCTGGCTCGCCTCGGACAACTCCCGCGAACCCGGCCAGCGGCAGATCGGACCCGCCACGACGGTTCCCCGCCACCCCATGAACATCTTCTACAACGCGGGCCGCGCGGCCGAACAGGTCGACGAGTACAACTGGATCTACACCGGCCGCGCCCAGGGCGGCAGCGGCATCTGCGAGGACCACCCGGACACCACCACCTGCCTGCCGGGCCCGCTCGACCCCGCCACGGGCTACGCGGACCACATCGTGCCCCTGGAACGGCAGATCGCCCTCGGCCACGTCCTCGCCAACGACCCCAAGCCGCACTTCATCCACCAGTCGAACCTGGCCGAGGACCGCATCGCCTACCCGGTCCTCGACGGCGTGCTCGGCACCTACGACACGCTCTTCGCGGCCAACACCCCGGTGGTCAACCTGCGGATGAAGGACATCGGGACCGAGCTCCAGCGCCGCACCGCCTGGCGCACCGCCGTGCGGGGCGGTCAGGTCACCGCCTACCGCGTCGGCACCACCGTCACCGTCGACGGCCCGGACGGCGTGGCGGTACCCGCGACGATGCCCGAAGGCACCACGCGGGCCGGCTCCGCCTTCGGCGAGGCCTACGCGGGCGGCCGCTCCGGCTGGACGGCCGCGGCGCAGGCGCCGCTCACCCTCACCCTCCCGGCCCCCGCCACCTCCGCCACGGCCCCCGCCACCGGCGGCCCGGCTCCGGCCACCGGACCGGCACCGCACGCCCGGGTTCCCGAGGGCGTCGCCGAACCCCTGTCCCCCGGCGCGGGGAGCTGACCGGACCACCGGCAGCGAGGTCCTGGCCGCCCCGTCGGCGGCCGGGACCGGCACGCCCACCCCACACCCCGGCCGTGGAGCACATCGATGCACGTTCAGTCCAGCGGGCGGCACCCCGGCGCGCCCCGCGTCACCCTCCTCACCGAAGGCACCTACCCGCACAGTCACGGCGGAGTGAGCGTCTGGTGCGACCAGCTCGTCACCGGCATGCCGGACATCGGCTTCGACGTCATCGCCGTCACCGGCACCGGCCGCGAGCAGATCGTGTGGGACCTGCCCGGCCACGTCCTGGGTGTCCGGTCCGTCCCCATGTGGGGCGACGCGCCGCCGGGCCGCCCGCCGCGCGGCCGGGCCCGCAGGCAGCTCGCCGACGCCTACGAGCGGTTCCTGACCGCGCTGCTCGACCCGGGCGCCGAGGACGGTTTCCCGCCCGCCCTGTACGCCCTGGCCCGGGCGGCGGCGGACGGCCTGCTCAGCCCCTTCCTGCGCGACGACACCGCGCTCACCGTCCTGACCGACGTCTGGCGGCGGCCGGGGCGGGCCGTGCGCGAGGCGGCGCCGACGCTGCACGACGCGCTCACGGCGACCGGCCTGCTCGAACACGCCCTGCGCCCGCTGGCCGCGCCGCCGCCCGAGCACGGCGTGGCGCACGCCGTCAGCGGCGGGGTCGCCGTGCTGCCGGGGCTGGTCGCCCTGGAACGGCACGGTGTGCCGCTGCTGCTGACCGAGCACGGCGTGTACCTGCGCGAGCGCTACCTCGGCTACCGCACCGCCCCGTACCGCTGGCCGGTCAAGGCCGTGATCCTGGGGTTCTTCCGGCTGCTCGCGGAGGAGAGCTACCGCCGGGCCGCGCTGATCACCCCCGGCAACCGCTACAACCGGCTGTGGGAGGAGCAGGGCGGCGCCGACCCGGCGTCGATCCGCACGGTCTACAACGGCGTCGACCCCGCCGCGTTCCCGCCGGCCGGCCCCGAGCCGGAGACACCCACCCTCAGCTGGGCCGGGCGGGTCGACCCGATCAAGGACCTGGAGACTTTGATCCGCTCCTTCGCCCTCGTCCGCGACCGGCTCCCCGCGGCGCGCCTGCGGCTGTTCGGCGGGACGCCCCGGGGCGGGGAGGCGTACCGGGAGCGCTGCGAGGCCCTCGCCGCCGAGCTGGGGCACGCCGACGCCGTGACGTTCGAGGGGCGCGTGGAGGACATCAAGGACGCCTACGCGGCCGGCACCGTCGTGATGCTGTCCAGCATCAGCGAGGGCTTCCCCTTCACGCTGATCGAGGCCATGTCGTGCGGGCGGGCGACCGTCTCCACCGACGTGGGCGGGGTGCGCGAGGCCGTCGGCGACACCGGGCTGGTGGTGCCGCCGCGCGATCCGGAGGCGATGGCCGGCGCGGCTCTGCGGCTCCTGGGCGACCCCGCCCGGCGCCGGGCCATGGGCGAGGCGGCACGGCTGCGCGTGATCGAGCAGTTCACGCTGCGGCAGACCATCGACACGTTCCGCGGCATCTACCACGACCTGGCGGCCGCCCGGCAGCGGCCGCCCGCCCGGATCCTGCTGCCCGCCGCGGCGGCCACCGGCACGGGGAGCCTCGCCGGATGAGCGGGCCGATCTCCCTGGAACCCGGCGGCGCCGAACAGGACACACTGGCGCTGCGGCTGGCCGAGCCCCGCCCCCGGCGCCGCCGCCCCCGCTGGGCCCTCGACGACCCGGCGGACGACACGACACTCGCCATCCGGCTGCCACGCCGGGGCCCCGACGAGGCGGCCGTCAGCGAGCTCGCCGCCGAGCTCGCCGACCGCATCGGCCCCGCCGTCCACCCCTACGAAGTGGCCGCGCTGCTGGAGGCGGACGGCCTGTCCGCCTCCGTCATCAAACAGCGGTACGGCCATCCGAACCTGTTCTCCCTGGCGTCCGCGCTGTACGCGCGGGTGCCCCGGACCTACCCCGAGCCGCCCCCGGCCCACGACCCGTGGCGGCCCGACACCGTGCGCTGCCTGCTGCGGGGCGTGCTGTTCGCGCTGCCCGCGCTGGCCTACCTGCTCACCGCTCCGCTGTGGCGGATCGACGACCACGCCCCCGCCCTGATCGTCGCGGGCACCGCCTCGTGGGCGTGGGGGCAGGCACTCGGCCACCGCGCGCACCTGCGGCTGGTCACGGGCCGCCGGGAAGCGGCCCGCACCCTGCTGACCGGGTCGGTCCTGGGGGCGGCGGTGGCGACGGGCCTCGCCGCGCTGCCCGCCGGGGGCGGCGGTCCGGCGCTCGCGGCGGCGGCCGCCCAGTCGCTGTACCTGGCGGCGGCGGGCGTGCTGCTCGTCCTGGGCCGGGAGCGGCTGCTGCTGGCCGCGCTCAGCCCGCTGATCGCGGGGGCCGCGCTGGTGCCGTGGTGGGAACCCGGCCCCGCCCTGCGGACGGGCCTGCCCCTGCTGGCGCTGCTGGCCACGCTCGCCGCCACCGCCCGGGTCCTGCGGGCCGACCTGTCCACCCCGGCCGCCGCCGGCGGCGCCCGCCCGCGGCTGCGGTCGTCCGTGCCCTACGGCCTGTTCGGCCTGGCCGCGGCCGTGCTGGTGATGCTGGAGGGCCGGCGCCACCCGTACGCGGTGATCGCCCTGACGCTGAGCATGGGCCCGGCCGAGTGGCTGCTCTACCGCTACCGGGGCTGGTCGGTCGCCGCGCTGCGGGCCAGCGTGACACCCGCGGCGTTCGTACTCCGCTCGGCCGGCGTCCTCGCTCTCTGCCTGACCGGATACCTGCTGCTCCTGCTGCCCCCGGCCCTGCTCACCGGAGCCGGCCCGGCCGCCGTGCTGCCGCTCGCGGCGGCCCTGTGGACCGCCCTGCTGCTCCAGGCGTTCGGCGTGGCCTGGCCGCCGGCCGTGCTCTGCCTGGCGGCGGCCGCCGGTGCCGGAGCGGTCACCTGGCTGCGGCTGCCACCCGGCCCGGCCGCCCTGCCGGCGGTCTGCGGTGCGGCCGCGGTCGCGCTCGCGGCCTGTGCGGTCCACCTGCTCGGCCGGCCCTCCCCGCACGCCTGACGCGTCCGCCCGCCCCGCCGCGACCACCAGCGGCACCTCCGCCGTCCCACCGACGAAGGGAACCGTACGTTGACCTCCGCACCGCTCGCCGCCGTCACCGGAGCCGAAGGGTTCATCGGCTCCCACCTCACCGAGGCGCTCGTCGCCTCCGGCCACCGGGTCAGAGCCATGGCCCAGTACAACTCCTTCTCCTCCTACGGCTGGCTGGAGACCCTGCCCGCCGACGTCCTGGACCAGGTGGAGATCGTCCTCGGCGACGTCCGCGACCCCGGCTCGGTGCGCGGCCTGCTCGACGGCGCCGACTGCGCCTACCACCTCGCCGCCCTCATCGCGATCCCGTACTCCTACCAGGCCCCGCACAGCTACGTGGACACCAACGTCACCGGCACGCTCAACGTGCTGGAGGCGGTGCGCGCGCTCGGCACCCCGCGCCTGGTGCACACCTCCACCAGCGAGACGTACGGCACCGCGCAGACCGTGCCGATCACCGAGGACCACCCCATCAACACCCAGTCCCCGTACGCGGCCTCCAAGGCGGGCGGTGACCGGCTGGCCGACAGCTACCACGCCAGCTTCGGCACCCCCGTGGTGACGCTGCGCCCCTTCAACACCTTCGGCCCGCGCCAGTCGATGCGCGCGGTGATCCCCACCGTCGTCGGCCAGGTGGCGGCCGGGCAGCGCACCATCACCCTCGGCGACCTGCGCCCCACCCGGGACTTCACCTTCGTCGAGGACACCGCCCAGGCCTTCCTCGCGGTGGGCACCGCCCCGGCGGAGCGCGTCGTCGGCCGCACCTTCAACGCCGGGACCGGTGGGGAGATCTCCGTCGGCGACCTGGTCGCGCTGATCGGCAAGGTCATGGACGCCCCCCTCGACGTCCGCGAGGACCCCGCACGCCTGCGGCCCGCCGCCTCCGAGGTGATGCGGCTCGTCGCCGACGCGAGCCGGCTGACCGCGGCGACCGGCTGGCGGCCCGGCCACACGCTGGAGGAGGGGCTCGCACGGACCGCGCGGTGGTTCGTCGATCCGGCCAACCTGGCCCGCTACAAGACCGGCATCTACAACATCTGACCCGGCACGTACCCGCAGGAGGAACGCCATGCACGCAGTGATCCTGGCCGGAGGGAAGGGCGTCCGGCTCCGGCCGTACACCACCGCGCTGCCCAAGCCGCTCGTCCCCATCGGCGACCAGCACGCCATTCTGGAGATCGTGCTGCGCCAGCTGTCCACGGCCGGCTTCACCCACTGCACCCTCGCCATAGGCCACCTCGGCGAGATCATCCGCGCCTACGTCGGCGACGGCGCGCAGTGGGGCATGAGCATCGACTACGCCATGGAGGAGAACCCGCTCGGCACGATGGGCCCGCTGCTCACTCTCCGCGAGCGGCTGCCGGAGCACTTCCTCGTCATGAACGGCGACGTCCTCACCGACCTCGACTACGCCGACGTACTGCGCCGGCACGAGACCTCGGGCGCGCCCCTGACCATCGCGACGTACGCCCGCAAGGTGCACATCGACTTCGGGGTGCTGACCACGGACGCGAGCCGGGTCGTCGCCTTCACCGAGAAGCCCAGCATCGACTACCGGGTGTCCATGGGCGTCTACGGTGTCTCGCGGTCCACCCTCGACGTCTACACGCCGGGGCTGCCGCTGGGCTTCGACGAGCTGGTGCTCGACCTGCTCGCCGCCCAGCGCGCGCCGCACGCCTACGAGTTCGACGGATACTGGCTCGACATCGGCCGCCCGGACGACTACGACCGGGCCAACGCCGAGTTCACCATCCGCAAGTCGCATCTGCTCAAGGGAGCCTGAGCGCCCATGCGCATCCTCGTCCTCGGCGCCACCGGATACCTGGGCGGCCACGTCGCCGAGCGGCTGCGTGCCCTGCCGGGCACGCGGCTGCTCGTCGGCGGCCGCGCCCCCGACGCCGACGTCCCCCTCGACCTCGCCTCCGACCGCCCGCGCGACCTGGCCGAGGCGCTGGCGTCGGCCGCGCCCGACGCCGTCGTCAACTGCGCGGGCGCGACCGGGGGAGACGCGGTCACCCTCGCGGAGGTCAACGCGCGCGGCCCCGCCGTCCTGTGCGCCGCGCTGCGGTCGGCGGCACCGGCGGCCCGCCTGGTCCACCTCGGCTCGGCCGCCGAGTACGGCCCCGGCGTCCCCGGCCGGCCGGTGACGGAGTCGGACCCGGCCGGCCCGGCCGGGCCCTACGGCGCGACCAAGCTGGCGGGCACGGTGGCGGTGATGGCGTCGGGTCTGGACGCGGTGGTGCTGAGGGTGGGGAACCCGGTGGGCCCGGGCGCCCCGCCCACCGGGCTGCCGGGCCGGGTCGCCGCCCTGCTCGCGCAGGCCGGGGATGATCCGGACGCGACGCTGAGGCTCGGGGACCTGTCGGCGCACCGCGACTTCGTGGACGTCCGCGACGTGGCGCGGGCCGCGCAGGTGGCGGCCGGCGCACCGGGACCGCTGCCGCCGGTGCTGAACATCGGGGGCGGCGAGGCGGTCCCGGTGCGCGAGCTGGTGCGGAGGCTGGCGGCGGCGGCCGGGTTCCGGGGCCGGATCGCCGAGGCCGGCGGGAGCGGTTCGGCGCGGTCCGCGCAGGTGTCGTGGCAGTGCTCCGACATCGCCCTGGCCCGCGGCGTCCTCGACTGGCGGCCGTCCCACTCCCTGGACGCGTCCCTGGCGGCCCTGTGGGCGGCGGCCGGCGCCCGGCCCGCCGGCCTCGAAGGAGTACCGGCGCCGTGAGCCTGCTGATCCCGCTGTACGTCCATCCGGCCGAGGACCCGGCCGCCTGGCACCGCCTGGTCGCCTGCGCCGCGCGCACCTACGCCGTGGTGCTCAACCCCGCGAACGGGCCCGGCGACGCCGCCGACCCGGCGTTCGCGGCCGCCGCCCGGGCACTGCGCGCGGCGGGGACCCGGCTGCTCGGCTACGTCGACACGGACTACGGCGCGCGCGACCCGGCCCGGATCACCGACGACGCCCGCCGCTACCAGGAGTGGTACGCCACCGACGGCTGCTTCCTCGACCAGGTGACCGCGCGGCCGGAAGGGGTGGCGGCCTGCCGCCGTCTGGTGCGTTCGCTGCGCGGGCTCGGCGCCTCCACTGTGGTGCTCAACCCGGGCGTCCACCCCGCTCCCGGCTACGCGCGGCTCGCCGACCTGACCGTCACCTTCGAGGGCCACTGGTCCACGTACGTGTCGGCGTTCAGCCGCCCGTCCTGGACCGTGCGACAGCCGCCCGACCGGTTCTGCCACCTGGTCTACGGGGTGCCCGCCCCGCTGGTCCCGCTCGCCGTGCGCACCGCGCGCGAACGGGGCGCGGCGGTGTGCGGCCCGGTGACGGGGGAACCGCCCAACCCCTGGTCCGGGCTGACGCCCGCGCTGGCCGAGGCGGACCGGTGAGACGGCTCGCACCGGCCCTCGCGGCCGCGCTGACGCTCATGGCCGTGCTCGCCGCGTGCTCCGGCGGCCCCGACCGCACACCGCCCGGCGGGCGGTGGCAGCCACGGCCCGGGCCGGCCTGGCAGTGGCAGCTCGACGGCCGGGTCGACCCGTCCGTCGACGTGCCCGTCTACGACATCGACGGCTTCGAGAACAGCGCCGCCGACGTGGCCCGGCTGCACCGGGACGGCCGCAAGGTGATCTGCTACGTCAACGTCGGCGCCTGGGAGGACTTCCGCCCCGACCGGCACGCCTTCCCCCGCTCGGTGCTGGGCAGGCCCAACGGCTGGCGCGGTGAACGCTGGCTCGACATCCGCCGGCTGGCGGTCCTGCGGCCGCTCATGGAACGCCGGTTCGACATGTGCCGGGACAAGGGCTTCGACGCCGTGGAACCGGACCTGATGGAGGGCTACGCGAACGACACCGGCTTCCCGCTCACCGCGGACGACCAGCTCCGCTACAACCGCCTGATCGCCGACATCGCGCACGAGCGCGGACTCGCCGTGGGCCTGAAGAACGACCTCGCCCAGATCCCGCAACTGCTGGCCGACTTCGACTTCGCGGTCAACGAGGAGTGCGCGCAGTACGACGAGTGCGCGCTGCTCGAACCGTTCGTCGCGGCCGGCAAGGCCGTCTTCCACGTGGAGTACGCGCGGTCCCCGGCCCGCTTCTGCCCGCAGGCCCGCGCGCTGCGGCTGTCGTCGATGCTCAAGAAGCCGGACCTGGGCGCCTGGCGCAGACCGTGCTGACCCGCCCGCGCGGTCCGGGCCCCGGCCCCGCTCACTCCCGCCACGCGTCGGGGCCGCCGCCGCGCCACTCGATCAGCGCGGACTGCCGCACCCAGTCGTCGTCGACGTCCTCCAGCCCCGCGAGGCGGAGGAACTCGACGACGTCCAGCAGCCCGTACGCCATCCCGAGGAACCGGTCGTCGGCACGGACCCGCCGGCCGCCGTCCCCGCCGGGCGGGTAGATCACGATGGGCTGCGCACGGGACATGGAGCCAGCCTGCGGCCCCCGGACGCGCCGCGCACGAGATGCTGCGCCGGTCGCGCCACCACCACCGCGCCGCGGTGTGACGCCGCGGCCGGTGTCGTTTGCCGTCCGCGGGGACGGGGGACCCGGCCGGGCATGAGCGCGATGCCACGCCGCCCACGGGGGCGGCAGAACCTGCTCCTGCGGCTGCTGGACCGCCTGGAGGGCGAACCCAGGGCCGACGCGTTGATCGACGCGCTGCGCGACGGCGTGCGGTCGCTGCCGCTGGGCCCCGGCCGGGACCTGCTGCACGGCAGGTGGCTGGGGCACCCGGTGCACCCACTGGCGGTGCAGGTCCCGATCGGAAGCTGGATGTCGGCGGCGGTACTCGACCTGCGGCCCGGCCGCTCCCGCGAGTCCCGGCTGCTGGTCGGCCTGGGGCTGGCCGCCGCCGCCCCGGCGGCCCTGGCGGGCGCCGCCGACTGGGCGGAGCTGCACCGCCGGCAGCAGCGCGTCGGACTGGCGCACGCCCTCGCCAACGCGGCGGCGGTCGGCCTGTACGCCGCCTCGCTCGCCTGCCGCGTCAAGGGACGCGAGACGGCGGGCCGGACCTACGGCTTCCTGGGGCTCACGGCGGTCGGCGTCGGCGGCATGCTCGGCGGCCACCTGGCCTACCACCAGGCCGCCGGCGCCAACCACGCCGAAGAGGTGCCGCAGGTCGTCACGGCGGGCTGGCACCGGATCGGACCGGTGGCCGGCTTCCCGGCCGGCCGGCCCGTGCGGCGCGCGGTGGACGACGTGCCGGTGCTGGTGGTGCGCGAGACCGGCGGGACGGTCCACGCGCTGGCCGAGCGGTGCAGCCATCTGGCGGGGCCGCTCTCGGAGGGCACCGTCGCCGACGGATGCGTGCGGTGCCCGTGGCACGGCAGCGTGTTCCGCCTCTCCGACGGCCGGAACGTACGCGGCCCCGCCACAGCCCCCCAGCCGGCCTTCGACGCCCGGATCACCGACGGCCACGTCGAGGTGCGGCTGCGCCCGCAGGACGGGGACGACTCCGCGGGCGACGCCCGCGAGACGGCCGGGCAGGGGGCCGCGGCGACCCAGTAGTGCCGCGGCAGGCAACGTTCGCCGTCGCGGCGTCCGGCACGCACTCCCGCCGCACCGGCCGGAAAAAGCCCGAGTACGTCCCGTGCGAGGGCTTCCGGCCGGCACGCCGAGAGCACGCACCGGACGCCGCTCCGCCACGGGCCGACGTCGCCTGCCGCGGCACTGGATAAGCTACGGCGCGTCCGGCCGGCCGGTGGGGCGCAGGGCCGGGTTGCGGCTGGGGCCCCGCCACTCGACGCAGAGCACGGTGGCGTCGTCGTCGAGCCGGCCGCCGTGGTGCTCCAGGACGGCGTGCATGAGGCGGCGCAGTGTCTCCGGGACGGGCAGGCCGTCGGCGTGGCGGCGGATGACGAAGTCGGTGAACCGGTTCAGGCCGAACTCACGGCCGTGGGCGTCATGCGCCTCGATGATGCCGTCGGTGTAGAGCAGGATGCGGTCGCCGGGCTCCAGCTGCTCGCGGCACTGCCTGGCGGTGAGCCCCAGCTCGGTGCCGAGCGGATGGGCCGGCGGGCAGGACAGCGCGGTGGCCCACCGGCCGCCGCGGATCAGCACCGGGGGCTGGTGACCGCGGTTGATCCAGCTCAGCAGCCCGGTCGCGGTGTCGAGTCCGGCCAGGACGGCGGTGACGTAGGTGTCGTGGCCGAAGTGGTCGACCAGGACCTGCTCGACGCGTTCCCCGGTGGAGATCAGGTCGGCTCCCTGGCGGCGCTGGTTGCGGCAGGCCGCCACCGCCAGGTTGGCCGTCAGCCCGGCGTAGCTGTCGTGGCCCATGGCGTCGAAGACCGCCAGGTGGACCTGGTCACCGGCCACCGCGTAGTCGAAGGCGTCCCCGCCGATCTCGTAGGCCGGCTCCATGGCGGCGGCGATCGCCACGTCCCGGTTGGCGAACGACAGCGGGGGCATCAGGTTCCACTGCATCTCGGCGGCCACGTTCATCGCCTCGGTGCGCACCAGCCGGGCCGCGGCGTCGCTGCTGGGGCGCTTGCTGACCACCAGCATGCCCACCAGCGAGGCCACCGCCTCCACCGGCCCCGGTCCGGCCCCCGGGGGCGGCTCGGCCCGCAGGACGCCCAGCCGCTCGGTGCCGTCCAGCAGCGGCACCCACCAGTGGCCCCGTATGCCGTCCGACCCCTGCTGCGCACGGCTGCTGGCGAAGACCCGGCCGGGCAGCGTGCCCTCCACCGAGAAGACCTCACCGCCCTGCGCGGCGTCCGGTCCCCGCCCGGTGACCTCCCTGAGGACCTGCTGGCGCAGGTCGGTCAGGTAGATCCGCACATCGGCCAGGCCCGCTGTCGCGCCGTGCCGGGCCACCAGCTCCGGCAACTGGTCGAACCCGGCCAGGTGCCCCTCGGCGAGCATGCCGGTGAGTCCGGTCAGCATCCGCTCGGTCGCGTCCATGCCCGCCACCTCTTTCCGGCCCGGACCGCTGCCCCTCCAGCATTCCAGGCTCCGCCCGAAAGGGCTGGGACAGCGGCCCACGGCCGCGGACGGCTCCCGCCGCCGGCCACCGCGCGCCCCGCGTCCCCCGATGGGCCGCCACCGCTCGCGCGCCTCCGCGATCTGCGATCGGATGCGTGAGTGTCGTCGGCCGGCCGGGTACCCGGGCGGTCCGACACCGCCGACCGGAGTCCTCGCCGCTCCGGGGCTGTCACTCGCCACGAGCCGAAGGAGCCCGAGAATATGACGGACGTATCCGGAACCGGACCCGCTCCGGGTGACGACCGCAACGTGCTCACCAACCGTCAGGGCCATCCCGTCCACGACAACCAGAACCAGCGCACGATCGGTGCCCGCGGCCCCGCCACCCTGGAGAACTACCAGTTCCTGGAGAAGATCAGCCACTTCGACCGGGAGCGCATCCCCGAGCGGGTCGTGCACGCCCGCGGCGTGACCGCCTACGGCTTCTTCGAGGCCTACGGCGCCTGGGGCGACGAGCCGATCAGCCGCTACACCCGCGCCAAGCTGTTCCAGGAGCGCGGCAAGCGGACCGACCTGGCCGTCCGCTTCTCCACCGTCATCGGTGGACGCGACTCCTCCGAGGCCGCCCGCGACCCCCGCGGCTTCGCCGTGAAGTTCTACACCGAGGACGGCAACTGGGACCTCGTCGGCAACAACCTGGGGGTCTTCTTCATCCGCGACGCCATCAAGTTCCCCGACGTCATCCACGCCCTCAAGCCCGACCCGGTCACCTTCGAGCAGCAGCCGGGCCGCATCTTCGACTTCATGTCGCAGACGCCCGAGTCCATGCACATGCTGGTCAACCTGTTCAGCCCGCGCGGCATCCCCGCCGACTACCGCCACATGCAGGGCTTCGGCGTCAACACCTACAAGTGGGTCAACGCCGAGGGCGGTACCGTCCTCGTCAAGTACCACTGGATGCCCAAGCAGGGCGTCCGCTCCATGACCGAGGAGGACGCCGCCAACGTCCAGGCCGACTCCCTGGGCCACGCCACCAAGGACCTGTACGAGGCGGTGGCCCGCGGCGACTACCCGGAGTGGGAGCTGCTGGTCCAGATGATGGAGGACCACGACCACCCCGAGCTGGACTTCGACCCGCTCGACGACACCAAGACCTGGCCGGAACAGGACTTTCCGCCCAGGCCGGTGGGCCGGATGGTCCTCGACCGGATGCCGGACAACTTCTTCGCCGAGAACGAGCAGATCTCCTTCGGCACCGGCGTCCTCGTCGACGGCCTGGACTTCTCCGACGACAAGATGCTGGTGGGCCGGACCTTCTCCTACAGTGACACCCAGCGCTACCGGGTCGGCCCGAACTACCTCCAGCTCCCCGTCAACCAGGCCAAGAACGCCGACGTGCGCACCAACCAGCGCGACGGCCTGATGACGTACCACGTGGACGGCGCGGGCGAGAACCCGCACGTCAACTACGAGCCGTCCATCACCGGCGGCCTGCGTGAGGGGCAGTACCCGACCCATGACGAGCAGGGCCCGGAGATCCGCGGCCGGCTCACCCGCAAGCGCATCCCGCGCACCAACGACTACCTCCAGGCGGGCCAGCGCTACCTGCTCATGGAGGAGTGGGAGCGCGACGACCTGGTGGGCAACCTCGTCACCCTGCTGTCGCAGTGCGACCGCCCCGTGCAGGAGCGCATGGTCTGGCACTTCCTGCTGGTGGAGAACGACCTGGGGCTGCGGGTCGGCGAGGGCCTCGGCATCAGCCCCGAGGACGTCTCCGGTCTCGAACCGCTGGCCGGTCAGGACCTCACCGACCAGGACCGCAAGCGGCTGGCCAACCTCGGCGAGAACCCGCCGCGTGACGTCACGGGCCTCACCATGACCCACTGCGTGCCGGACGAGCGGCACGTCGTGACGCGCTGAACCGTCCGCACGGAACACGCAGCAGAACACGGACGGGGACCCGCTGCCGCCCCCGGCGGCAGCGGGTCCCCGTCCGTGCGTCCGTGCGGCGACGCGGGGCGCGGGTCAGGCCGCGGCGCTGCCCGCCGTCGGGTGCTCGTCCGCCTCGTCCGCCTCGGCGCCGGCGGCCCTGCCGCCGGGGAGGAGACGCAGATGGCGGGGCCGGGCGTGCCGGGCGGGGTGCGGATCCTGCCGGAGGTTGTCCTCGATGCGGCTCATGACGATCAGCAGCAGGCTGAGACCGGGCAGCAGCAGGACGGCGAGCGTCAGCACGGGCTTTCCCTTCCTGGACGGCGATGGCAGGCGAGTGCCCAGGAAATCCGCGCCGATAGCCGAACGCGCGGCGAAGAGGCTGCGCCCACCGGCCCTCACCGCCCCGCCGCGACGACCGCGTCGCCGGCGGGCGCGCCGGCGCTGCGCGCGGACGGCGGGGCGGCGGTGGCCGGCTGCGTCCCGCAGAACGCGGCCTCCAGCGTGCCGCCCAGCGCCGTGTTGGCCTCACCGCGGTTGGAGGTGTTCGCCATCGCCGACAGGCTGCGGCGCCCGTCCCGGGTCGAGAAGGCGTACGTGTAGTAGCCCTGGACCGTGCCGGTGTGGCCGTACACCTGCGTGCCGCAGGACAGGTCGTAGCGGCGCAGACCGAGCCCGTAGAAGCGGGTGTTGGCGGTGTCCGTCGGCGTGACCGTCGTCATGGCGCCGAGCATGGCCGGGGACAGCAGCCGGCCGCCCATGAGCGCGCTGGTGAAGGTGTTCAGGTCGGCCGGGCTGGAGATGACCGCCCCCGCGGACTGCGCCCAGGACGCGGTCTGCTCGGTGGAGTCCACGAGCGGCGCGCCCGCCTCGTCGGGGTGCAGGTAGCCGCGGACGCGCAGCCCCTCGATGCGCGTGTCGGGGTGCACGTACGAGGTCTGGCGCAGCCCCAGCGGCTTGACGATGCGGCTGTCGTAGGCCTCGGCCACCGGACGGCCCGTCAGCTTCTCGATGAGCATGCCGACCACGACGAAGTTGGTGTTCGAGTACTTGTACGCGACTCCGGGCTCGGTGGTGCGGGGCGCGGCCAGGGAGAGGCCGACGAGCTCCTGGTAGCTGAAGACCCGGTTCCGTACGGCTTCGAAGCCGGGCACGGTCCGGTGGAACATCGCCTCGGTGTAGTCGGCCAGGCCGCTGCGGTGGGTGAGCAGGTGACGGACCGTGATCCGGTCGTCGGGCAGCAGCCCCGGCAGGTAGTCGTCGACCGGGCGGTCCAGCTCCACCCGTCCCTCGTCCGCCAGTTGGAGCAGCACGACGCTGGAGAACGTCTTGCTGACGCTGCCGATCCGGAACCGCGCGCGGATGTCCATCGGCGCCCCGGAGACCCGGTCGCGGACTCCGGCGGTCCGGACTCTGACCTCGCCCGGCGCGGTGTAGCGCGCCATGGCGCCCGGCGCCCCCTCGGCCATCGCCGCGGTCAGCGCCGCGGCCACGCCGTCCATGCCGGGCGCGGGGGCGGCCGGCGCGTCGGCGGCGGCGGGGACGGGGCGCGGCGCGACGGGAGCGGCCGACGCGCTCGCCAGGGGGGCCAACCCCCCGGCGAGCGCGGCGACCACGGCGACGCTCACCGTCAGACGTCGGTGCGGCGACAAGGACACGATGTCTCCTCGGCTCTCTGCTCGGCTTGCTCGGCACGCGCTCGGTGTGCGGCGGGAGTCGACCGCGGGCACGCATGGATCATGCGCGCCGGAACACCGTACGCGGTTGCAGACACGCGAGGCGAAGAGAGAAACCGGGAAGACCGGACGGGCCGGTGCGGACCGGTGTCAGATGCCGAACGGGGCGGCGTAGCGGATGGTGCCGCCGGGAAGGGGACGGCCGGGATCGAGACCGAGGGCCATCAGGGCGTCGTCGGGGACGTCGAACGTCACGCCGATGCCGTGGTCGCGGGCACGGGTGAACCCGAACCGGGGGTAGTACGCCGGATGCCCCAGGACCACCACATGGTGCTCGCCCAGTGACCGTGCCGCGGCCAGGGCGGCGCGGACGGCGGCGCTGCCCGCACCGGTGCGCTGGTGCTCGGGGCGGACGGCGCACGGGGCCAGGCACAGGGCCGGTGCGTCCCCGATGTGGCAGCGGGTCAGCAGGGCGTGCCCCACGGCACGGCCGGTCTCGTCCGCCGCGATCAGGGACAGGCCCTCGATCCAGGCGGCCGGGTCGGCGCGCAGGGCGTCGACGAGGTCGGCCTCCGCCGGCGTGGGGAAGGCGGCGAGGTGGACCGCGCGGACGGCGGGGACGTCGGCGCCGGTCTCGGCGCGCGTGGTCCAGGTGCTGCCCATGGCCCCCTCCCCGGAACGGACGTCAGCTGCCGGGCTGTTCGATCAGCTGCGCGACGTACAGCGCCTCGCCCAGCTTCTCGACCAGCGCCAACTGGGTGTCGAGATAGTCTATGTGGCTCTCCTCGTCCGCGAGGATCGATTCGAAGACGTTGGCCGACGTGACGTCGCCCTTGGTCCGCATGACCTCGATGCCGCGCCGCAGCCGGTCGATGGCCTCGACCTCGATCTCCCGGTCGGCGCGCAGCATCTCCTCGACGGACTGCCCGACGCGGACGTGGAAGAGGCGCTGGTAGTTGGGCAGGCCGTTGAGCAGCAGGATGCGGTCGGTCAGCACCTCCGCGTGGCGCATCTCGTCGAACGACTCGTGCCGGGTGTGGGCGGCCAGCCTCGTCCAGCCGAAGCTCTCCTGCATCTTCGCGTGCAGGAAGTACTGGTTGATCGCGGTCAGCTCGGCGGTCAGCTGCTCGTTGAGGAATTCCAGGACCTCGGTGTCGCCTTTCATGAGGGCCGTACTCCCTTCCTGCTCGCTCTGCTCGTCCTGCCCGCTCTGCTCGTCCTGCCGGTCGTGCCCGTCCCGCCGGTCCGAGGAGCGGACAGGGCCATCCTCGCTCCGCCGGCGTGATCACCTCCAGTAAGTGAGTCCTGCCTGACCGGCCGCGTTCCCCGCGGGGGCGGGGGCCGGATGGGCGGCGGGACCCGGATCACCGTGGGTGTGCCGCTCGCATCCCTGTCCGTCGCCGCGCTGGTCGTGGCGCTGGTGTGCGCGGTGCCGGCCGTGCGGGCCCCGGCCCGGTGCCGCACCGCCACGGCCGCGCTCCTCCGCGCCGCGGCCGTGCCGTTCCTCGCCGTCGTCCTCGTCCTCGTCCTCGGGATCGTCGTCCGGGCCGTGGTCGGCCAGGGCCTCGGCCGTCCGGTGCCGGACGGCACGTCCCTGCCCGCGCTGCTGGGCGCCGCCGCGCTCGCCGCCCTGCTCGCCCACCTGATCAACAAGCTGCCCGCGGTCCTCGCCCGCGTCTCGTCGGCCCCTGACGGCCGGCGGGCACGGGGGCGGACGGCCCGTCCGCCCCCGCGCCACGGCGTGTCAGCCGGTCACCACCCGGCCCGTCACGCCGGCCGGCTGCCGGAGGGCGGGACCGAAGTGGTCCTCGACCGCCGCCTGCTCGGCCGCGTCGGGGTACGGGTTCGTGCACGACACTCCGGCGCTGGAACCGGACATGAGGCTGGTGCAGGGGCCGGGCTTGCGGTCCGGCAGGCCGAGGACGTGGCCGAGCTCGTGAGCCGAGATCCGGACCGTGTCGTAACCCTGGTCCACGGCCTGCCGGCCGATGTAGACGGTCCCGTTGCCGAGCGAGGTGGTCAGGGCCCGGGGCCAGCCGTCGTCGGCCAGGACCCGTATGTTGGCGCGCTGTCCGGCCGCGGCCGGCCGCAGCTCGACGCTGTCGACGCTCGCGTTCCAGACGGCCGCGCCCCGGTCGACCGCGGTCCTGAACTCGGCCGCCGCGCCGGCGTCGTACGTGACCACGCGGGCCGCTGGGGCCGGCGCGTCGGCGTCCGCCGGCCCGGCGTGTGCCTGGCCCGCGGTGACCAGGGCCGCCGCGAAGGTGGTGGCGAGGATGGGGACGAACGTGCGTGCGTGCAAGGTCGGCCTCCTGTGGGGAAGGTAAGCGTGTTCATGCCAACGTTCTCGGGCTCCCTGCCCGCGCCCGGCGCGTCCCAATCCCTCGAACGGCCGGCCCGCCCTGAGCGTCCGCGGTCCCGCCGGGCGTCACCACGGGCCGTCGTCGGTCTGCGGCGGCCGGGGCGGGGGATACGGGGAGCTGACGCGGGTCCGCATGCCCCGGCGGCGGGGCGGGCGGTACGGGGAGCTGACGCGGACCCCGGCGGCGGGGCGGGGCAGGCCGGCGCCAGGAGGCCCAGGGCGATCGCGGCGTCGCAGCTGTCGCCGGGGTCCGCCCCG
>NZ_JBHMCY010000034.1:0-75652 GCF_042430725.1 Streptomyces cinereospinus
GCCGCAGGCGACGGCGACCTCGGCGGCCGTGACGGGCCGGCCGGTGGGCCGGCGGGCCTCCAGGGCGGCGCGTTCGACGGCCGGGCCGACGGCGGCGTCCGGCAGGCGGCCGATCCACGGGGTGTCCGCGGGGTTGACGCAGGTGACGCGGATGCCGGCCTCGACGACCGCGCCGATCGCCCTGGGCGTCACGCCCTTCTCGGGTTCGGGTCCGAGCCGGCGGAGCCGGCCGTCGCCGACCAGGTCGCGGCTGAGGGTGCCCCGGTCGGCGCACAGCTCCCCGACCGAGCGCCCGGCCACCTGCCCGCGCAGCGCCTCGGCCGCGACGGCCTCGACCTCGTTGCCCCGGCCGGTGGTGAACGCGAAGCCGTGTCCCTCCGGCCCGTCGGCGGCGTCGGTGCGCAGCACGACGTAGGCCGCCGAGCGGTCGGGGTCCGGGTTCATCGCGTCGAAGCCGTCGGGTTCGCGGGAGGTGGGGAAGCGGACGTCGTAGGGGTCGACGGCGGTGACGCGGGGGCCGGGGGACGGGGACACGGCGTGCCTTTCGGTCGGTGGCGGTTGCGCTGCGGCGGGCCGTGCCCGGGCGCGGCCGGTGGCCACCCGGGCGATCACGGGTCCGGCCCGGTTCGCTCCGCGTGGCCGGCCCGGATTCCGCGGGACGGCACCCGGCGCGGGGGAATGCGCGTACTGCCACGCCCCGCGCGGGGTCGCCCCGCCCGCGCCCGTGACTAGCCGCGCCTCAGCCGGAGGGTCGTCAGTTCGAAGGGCCGGAGGCTCAGCGTGACGCGGGCGCCGTCCACGGCGGGTGCGGGGGCCTGCGGGAGCGGGCGCTCCAGCAGGTCGGTGACCGTGACGCCGGTGACCTCGAAGCCCGCGGTGAGCGTGGCCCGCGCCCGGCCGCCGTGGGCCTCGTGGCAGCGGACCACCACGTCGCCGCTGCCGTCGTCGGCCAGCTTGACGGCGGTGACCACCACGGCCTCCTGGTCGACAGCGACCAGCGGGGCGACGTCCCGGGCCCCGGTGGTCCGGCGCTCCGGCAGGTTGATCCGCCAGCCCTCGCGCACCGCCTCGCCGATCCCGGCGCCCGGGACGAGGGCGTGCCGGAAGCGGTGGACGCCCTGGTCGGTCTCGGGGTCCGGGAAGCGCGGGGCGCGCAGCAGGGAGACCCGGACGGTGGTGGTCGTACCGCCGTCGCCGTCGGTGCGGACCGTCCGGGTCACGTCGTGGCCGTACGTCGAGTCGTTGACGACGGCGACGCCCCAGCCGGGTTCCTCCAGGTGGACGAAGCGGTGGTTGCAGGCCTCGAACCTGGCCGCCTCCCAGGAGGTGTTGGTGTGGGTGGGCCGGTGGACGTGCCCGAACTGGGTCTCCGACGCGTACCGTTCGGCGCGCACGTCGAGCGGGAAGGCGAGCTTGAGGAACTTCTCCGTCTCGTGCCAGTCGACCTCCGTGTCCAGCACCAGCCGTCGCTCCCCCGGCGGCAGCGTCAGCACCTGGGTGACGTGGGACGTGCCGAAGGACCGCACGATCCGCACCGACTCGCCGTCCTCGACCGCGGTGATGCCGTCGACGCCGGTCAGGTCGGTGACGGTGTTGCGGTAGAACTCGTCCACGTCCCAGGCGTCCCACATGTTCGGGAAGTCGCAGTGCAGCTGGAGCAGGTTGGCCGCCCGGCCCGGCGCGACGGTCTCCCGGCCGGCCTCGGCGTCGTACGCGGAGACCACCAGGCCCCGGCCGTCGACCTCGATCCGCAGCAGGCCGTTGTCCAGGACGTACCCGCCCTTCTCGCGCGGGCGCACCGACGTGGCGCCCTCGGCGACCGGAGCGCCGGCACCGCCCGCCGGGACGCCCCGCCTGCCGTGCGGCGCGGAGTTGAACAGCAGTTCCCGGTCCCCGCGGCCCGCCAGCGCGCGCTGGGCCGCGCCGACGATCCCGTTCAGCTCCCGCGCGAGCCGGTCGTAGGTGGCGCGCGCCTCCCGGTGCACCCAGGCGATGGACGAGCCGGGCAGGATGTCGTGGAACTGGTGCAGCAGCACCGTCTTCCAGATGCGGTCCAGTTCCTCGTGGGGGTAGCGGAATCCGGTGCGCACGGCGGCCGTCGCCGCCCACAGTTCGGCCTCGCGCAGCAGGTGCTCGCTGCGGCGGTTGCCCTGCTTGGTCTGCGCCTGGCTGGTGAGGGTGGCGCGGTGGAGTTCCAGGTAGAGCTCGCCGACCCAGACGGGCGGGTTCCGGTACTCGGCCCGGGCCTTGGCGAAGAAGTCCGCCGGCGTCTCCCAGGTGACGGTCGCCGAGCCCTCCAGGTCGCGCAGCCGGGCGGCCTTGGCGACCATCTCGCGGGTGGTGCCGCCGCCTCCGTCGCCCCAGCCGGTGGGCGCGAGGGAGTGGCGGGCGACGCCCTTGTCCCTGAAGTTGCGGGCCGCGTGGGCGATCTCGCTGCCCTTCATGGAGCAGTTGTAGGTGTCGACGGGCGGGAAGTGGGTGAAGATCCGGGTGCCGTCGATGCCCTCCCAGTCGAAGGTGTGATGCGGGAACGGGTTCGTCCGCGACCAGGAGATCTTCTGCGTCAGCAGGTACCGGGATCCCGCCGCCTTGATGATCTGCGGCAGCCCGGCGGCGAAGCCGAAGGTGTCCGGCAGCCAGGCCTCGTCGTTCTCGATGCCGAACTCGTCGAGGAAGAACCGCTTGCCGTGCACGAACTGCCGGGCCATCGCCTCCGAGCCCGGCATGTTGGTGTCCGACTCCACCCACATCCCGCCGGCCGGCACGAACCGCCCGCCCGCCACCGCCTTCTTCACCCGCGCCCACACCTCGGGCCGGTGCTCCTTCACCCAGGCCCACTGCTGGGCCTGCGACATGGCGAAGACGAAGTCCGGCTCGTCGTCCAGCAGGGCGGTCATGCCGGCGGTGGTGCGGGCGACCTTGCGCACGGTCTCCCGCAGCGGCCACAGCCACGCCGAGTCGATGTGCGCGTGGCCGACGGCGCTGATGCGGTGGGCGGACGGCGCGGCGGGGGCGGCGAGCACGCCGGTGAGGCGGGAGCGGGCCGCGGCCGCCGTGCCGCCCACGTCCTGGAGGTCGAGTGCGTCCAGCGCCCGGTCCACGGCGCGCAGGATCTCGTGGCGGCGCGCCGAGTCGGCCGGCAGCTCGGCCATCAGCTCGCCGAGCACCTCCAGGTCGAGCGTGAGCTCCCACACCGTCTCGTCGAGGACGGCGAGGTCCATCCGGGTGAGCGTGTACTGCGGGGCGCTGCCCGCCGTCTCCCGGTCGCCGAGCGGTGTGGGCCGGAAGGGCGGGTGGCCGAGGACGACCGGGTTGGACGCCGCCTCGATGTGCAGCCGCACCTCCTCGCCGCCCTCGGCCGGCGCACCGACGCGGACCCACTGGTTGCGCGGGTTGAGGCCCTTCACCGGGGTGCCGTCGGGGCGGTAGACGAGTCCCTCGCACTGGAAGCCGGGCATGCCCTCGTCGAAGCCGAGGTCGAGCAGCGCCTCCACGGTCCGGCCCGCCCACGCCAAGGGCACGGTTCCGGTCACCCGGAACCAACTGGTGCCCCAGGGCGCGCCCCATCGGGTGCCGACCTCGATCGGCCGGGGCTCGGCCGCGAGTCCCTCGGCGACCGGGACGGGTTCGCCCGGGGCGTGCCACACCGCCACGTCGAGCGGTACGGACTCGGGGTACACGGCGGGACGGATGCGTTCGTCCAGGACACGCCGGAGGCGGCCTTCGACGAGGCTGCGGTCGTCATGCATGCGGATGCTCCGTAACTCGGTGCGGGCCGACGAGGAGTAGAGCTTTCCTGCCGGGCGCGCTGCGAACCGCGCCGGGCGGCGGCCGACCGGTTGTCCCCTCGTGCCTGCCCCCTCGCCACCGCCGATCTCTTCCTCGTCGCCACGCCGTCCGCGCTGCTCGCGCTGGTCGCCGTGGTGTTCCTGAAGGAGACGCCGCTGAAGACGACCAGCGGCGTGGAACGCCTCGCGGAGGAGTAGGCGGCCCCCGTCGGCTGAACCGGACGGGATCTGCCCGGCCGGCGCGCCGGACAGCCCCCGCTCGGCGTTCCCGGCGGGACGGGAAGGTGCCGGGCGGATCCGGCACGATCGGCGGGACACCCTCTAGAGCGCCCGGTGCATGATGTGCAGGCCCACCCTGCCGTGCTCGGGGTGGTCGAACGCGTCCGGCACCGTGCCCAGGACGGTGAAGCCGAGGGAGGTCCACAGCTGGACGGCCGGGTTGGTCTCGACGACCGCGTTGAACACCATGGCCCGGTAACCGTGGGCCCTGGCCCGGGTCAGGATGTGCTCGGCGAGGGCCCGGCCGATGCCCCGGCCGGCCTGGTCGGGGTCGACCATGAACCCGGCGTTGGCGATGCGGGCGGCGGGGCCGCCGTAGTTCGGGGTGAGGTAGGCGGAGCCGATGACGGTGCCGTCCGCGTCCTGGGCGACGTAGACGCGCTTGGCCGGGCTCATCCACAGGGCGCGGGCCGCTTCCTCGGTGGTGTCCGGGTCCCAGGTGTAGGTCTCGGCGGCGGCGACGATGCGGTGCCAGATCGGCCAGATGTGCGGCCAGTCGTCGGCCGTCGCTTCCCTGATCAGCATGGGCGCGAGTGTCGCACGCCCATGCGTCGGCGATCGCGAAGGACTTCTGCCGGTCAGTCGACGCTGGGCAGGATGTGCGGCTCGGCGAGGTCGTCCTCGTAGCCCGCCAGCCGGATCGGGGCGGACCGGGCCCACACGTCCAGGCTGCCGATCTCTCCGGGCCGGCGGCCCGCGCGCTCCGTGCGTTCCTTGGGGCGCTGTTCGCGATTCGTCTTCTCCGGTGTCACCGCGCACTCCTTCTGTGTCGGGTCACCCTCGGGGGCGCGCCGGCGGCCCGCGGTCCGCTGCCCGGCGCCCGTTCGGGTCGGACGTGGTGCTGCTGGACGCGGTGGCGTCGGTGACTGGCGTGAGAGCGGGCCGTTGTGCACCGGCTTGTCCCGGGACGGACGGTGGGTGTGGGTGAGGACCCGTTAGCGCTGTCCGTCCGGACCAGATTAACCAAATGAGCGGGGTGCCGCTCGATGGGGCTGAAAACTGTGGGTAACATTCACGCGTCATCCTGTGCTCTGAACAGGGTAATTTCCGGACCGCCCGCCACAGCTTCGGCGCACAGTGACTCACCCGACCGGCCTACCCGGGCGAACACGCCTACGACCGGCGGCGGTCGTGTCGCGGCGCAGTTCACGTCCCGTTGGCCGATGCGCAAGCAGGCCATGATCTGCTGGCGCGCGGCAACGGCTCGTCCGGCGGGAGGACTGACGCATGGAACTGCGCGGTGCCGAAGAGCTGATGGATCTGCTGTACGCCTGCCGCGGCGCCTGGGACACCCCGGACCGCAGCGGCGATCCGGTCGACCTGCACGACCACGCGCTGCAGACGGCCGCGCTGCTGCGCCGAAGTCGCCCCGCCGACAAGGAACTCCAGGTCGCGGGCCTGGTGCACGACATCGGGCATCTGCTGCGGCCCGGCGACGACGCCGGGCACGCGGACCACGCGGCGGACGCGGTGCGGCCGCTGCTCGGCGAACGGGTCGCCCGCCTGGTCCGCCTGCACGTGCCGGCCAAGCGCTGTCCGGGCGCCGTCTCCCCCGGGCGCGGCCTGTCCCCGCGGAGCGCGCTGACCCTGACCCGGCAGGGCGGGGCGATGAGCCCGGCCGAGGCGGCCGCCTTCGCGCGGGACCCGCTCGCCGAGGACGCCGTCCTCCTGCGGCAGGCCGACGAAGCGGGCAGGGTCGTCGGCCTCGACGCCGGGGTGCTGGAGGACTGGCGCACGGTCCTGGAACTGGTCGCGGCCGCGCACTCCCGGCTCGGCGCCGTCGACTGACCACCACCGCGGCGCCGGCCCCGTTCGCCTCCGGGCGGGCGCGCGGCAGGAACCGGTGGGATCATGGAACCGGCACCTGCCGGCCGGCACACCCCGGCAGTCCGGCCGGGACGCCCCGGCAGGCCGCCGCCGCGAAGAAGGTGGCTCGGATGAGCGATGTCACGCCGCCCGCGCGTCCCCGGCGCACCGTGGACCTGGAGGGCCTGTCCCGTACCGTCCTCTACTTCGCCCTGGCGGTGAGCGCGCTGCTGGTCGGCGTGGCCGCGCTGCTCATGGGCATCGCCTGGACGGAGCTCGTCGACAACGCCCGCAGCGAATGGTGAGGGCTCACCACCTGCCGGGCACGTAGTCCTTGAGGAAGACGCCGTAGAGGTCCTCGCCCGCCTCGCCGCGCACGACCGGGTCGCAGACGCGGGCCGCGCCGTCGACCAGGTCGAGCGGGGCGTGGAAGCCCTCCTCGGCGAGGCGCAGCTTGTCGTAGTGGGGGCGTTCGTCGGTGATCCAGCCGGTGTCGACCGAGGTCATCAGGATGCCGTCGGTCTGGAACATCTCCTGCGCGCTGGTGCGCGTGACCATGTTCATCGCGGCCTTGGCGGCGTTGGTGTTCGGATGGCCCGCCCCCTTGTAACCACGGCCGAAGACGCCCTCCATCGCCGAGACGTTCACCACGTACGCGCGGCCGCTGCGCGCCGTCCGCGCGGCCTCGGCCATGACCGGGCGGAGCTTGCTGATCAGGATGAACGGCGCCGTGTAGTTGCACAGCTGGGTCTCCAGCAGCTCCACCGGAGAGATCTGCTCGATGGTCTGCACCCAGGTGTTGGTCTCGACGACGTCGGGGACGAGGCCGCCCGCGTCGATGGCGGTGCCGTCGAGGTGCCGGGCGACGCTGGCGTTGCCCGCGACCAGGGCCAGGTCGGCGACCTGCTGGGCGTCCAGGTCGCTGGTGCCGACGGGCAGCGCGGCCAGGCCGTCGACCGCGCCGGAGTTGAAGGCACCGATGACGTGGTGGGCGGGGAGCTCGCCGGCGGGCAGCGGGGCGCTCTCGCCCTCGACCAGGGCGGCGTAGGCGGAGGGCAGGCGGCGCACGGTCTGCGTCGCGTTGTTGATCAGGATGTCGAGCGGTCCCGCCTCGGCGACCTGGTCGGCGAGGGCGACGGCCTGTGCCGGGTCGCGCAGGTCGATGCCGACGACCTGGAGGCGGTGCATCCAGTCCGCCGAGTCGTCCATGGCCTTGAAACGGCGGATGGCGTCCTTGGGGAAGCGCGTGGTGATCGTCGTGTGCGCGCCGTCGCGCAGCAGCCTGAGCGCGATGTACATGCCGATCTTGGCGCGGCCGCCGGTGAGCAGGGCGCGTTTGCCGGTGAGGTCGGCGCGGGCGTCCCGCCTGGCCCGGTTCAGGCGGGCGCACTCGGGACAGAGCTGGTGGTAGAAGTAGTCGACCTCGACGTAGCGGGTCTTGCAGGTGTAGCAGGAGCGCGGGCGCTGGAGTATGCCCGCGATCGTGCCCTCCTCGGTGCGCGAGGAGGGCAGCAGGCCCTCGGTCTCGTCGTCGATGCGCTGGGCGGAGCCGGTCGCCGTGGCCTCCGTGACCGCCTTGTCGTGCGCGGTCTTGGCGGCCCGGCGCTCCTGGCGGCGGCGCTGCTTGACGGTGCGGTAGATGTGCGAGGTGGCCCGGCGCACCAGGACCGCGTCGGGGTGGTCGACGTCGAGCTTGTCGAGCTCCTCCAGCACGCTCAGGCAGACGGCGAGCCGCTCCGGGTCGATCCCGGGCCCGTGGACCACCTCGTCCGTGATCGTCGAGCCGTCGTCTGTCACTGTCATCGCCGCTGCCGTTCCCTGCGTCCTGGCCGTCGCGGCGCTGGGGGTCGCGCCGGCGTTCGAACGGCAGATTTTACGGAGCGCCGGGCCGCACCGCCAAACCCGTCATGATCAGGGCGCGCAGGCCTTGATCAGCGTCTCCAGCTCGTCCGCCACCGCCCGCGCGAACCGGTCCAGGTCCGGCACGGCCGCCCCGTCGGCGACCAGCCCGTAGTGGACCCGCCCCCGGTAGGTCGAGACGGCGACGGCGAGGGACTGCCCCGCGGCCAGCGGGGCGAAGGGGAACACCTCCGTGAGCGGGTTGCCGCCCAGCCTCAGGCCGAGGCCGGGCAGCGGCACGCTGGTGACCAGGATGTCGAACCATAGCCGCGCGGCCTGGCTGACCAGCGGCCCGCCGAGCCGGTGGCCGAGCGCCGGGACGTGGTCGGCGAGCAGCGCGACGGCGCCCGCGCCCCGGTTGGGGCCCGCGTCCTTGTTGCGGTCCATGGCCGTGCGGACCGCGTCGAGACGGGCGCGCGGGTCGGGGTCGTCGACCGGAAGCCGCATCAGGTAGCCCGACAGCCGGTTCCCCTGCGGGTGGGCGCCGCGCGGGCGGCGCCTGGACACCGGGATCAGGGCGCGCGGTGCGACGCCGTCGCTGCCGTCGCCGCGTTCGTCGAGCCAGCCGCGCAGGGCGCCGGCGACGACGGCGATGAGGACGTCGTTGACGGTGCCGCCGACCGCCTTGCGGATGCGGTGCACGTCGTCGAGGTCGAGGACCACTCCGGCGGTACGGCGGGTGCCGGAGGGCCGGGAGGTCAGCGCCGGCGAGGAGCGCACCCCCAGCGAGGACAGGGCGACGGAGGCCCCGATGTCGAGGGCGCGGCCCGCGTCGGACAGGGCGTCGCGCAGCAGGCCGGGCAGTTCGCGCACCTCCGGCAGCAGCGGGCGGGGCGGCTCCGCCGGGCGGGGCCGGGGCGTGGGCAGGTCCGTGGGGTCCAGGACCGCCGCCGCCAGGGTCAGGGCGCGCAGGCCGTCCGCGAGGGCGTGGTGGAACTTGAACAGCACGGCGAACGACACGCCGTCCGTCCCCGGCAGCACGTGCGCCTCCCAGGGCGGGCGGCCGCGCGCCAGCGGACGCCCCATCAGCCGGCCCGCCGCCGTCTGGAAGTCGGCGGTCGGGGCGTGCAGCCGGACGTGGTCGAGCGGGTCGAAGTGCGGCGCGGGCTCCCGGGCGGCGCCGCCGAAGGCCAGCGGCCGCCGCAGGGCCGGCGGCCGCCACACGTCGCGGATCCGCATCCGCAGCCCGGGCACCGCGGCGGCGCGTGCGGCGAGCAGGTCGGCGGCGTGCTCGCCCGCGGCGGGCGAGCCGGCCGTGAACACGCCGAGCGCCCCCAGGTGCATGGGGTGCCGGTCCGACTCGATGTTCCAGAAGGCCAGGTCGAGGGGGGCGAGCAGGTCGTCAGAAGTCAATGTGTTGCCTCGCGTCGACGACGGGTGGGCCAGCAGTCAATCGCCCACGCGCGATTACGGTCAAGTACGATCAGGATACGCACAGTTAACAGCAGATTAAGTCCGACCGCCTGGGAAAGCGGTGGGACTCACGGGGACTGTGGTGAAGAAGGGGCCACACGTGAGGGTGCCGGGAGCGGGCGGGAGGAGGGCAGGGGAGCGACACGGGGCGGACGAGAAGCGGGCCGGTGACGGCAGGGAGACGTAGGGAGACGTAAGGAGCCCCACCCGAGCGGGCGGCGGGCGCCACACGGGCCCCGCGCGCCAGGGCCGCCCGGTCGCGGGGCCGGGCGGTCGCCGGCCCCGCGACGCCCTCACGACACCCGCTGCCCCTTGCCCAGCGCGATCACGCCGCCCTGGGACACCGTGTACAGCTCGGCGTCCCGCACCGGATTGACGCCGATCGTCGCGCCCGGCGGCACCTCGACGTTCTTGTCGAGCACGGCGCCCCGCACCACCGCGCCCCGCCCGACGTGGACGTTGTCGTGCAGCACCGACCCCTGCACGACCGCCCCCGGGTCGACCACCACGCCCGGCGACAGCACGGACCGGGTGACCTGCCCCCGGATCAGGCAGCCGGCGCTGATGATGGACTCCCCGGCGATGCCGCCGGCGTTGAAGCGGGCCGGTGAGAGCTGGTTGGAGTGGGTGTAGATGGGCCAGCTGCGGTTGTAGAGGTTGAACGCGGGGCGCTCGGCGATCAGGTCCATGTGGGCGTCGTAGTACGCGTCGAGCGTGCCGACGTCCCGCCAGTAGCCCTGGTCCCGGCTGGTCTCGCCGGGCACGTGGTTGTCACCGAAGTCGTACAGGTGGGCCTCGCCGCGGGCGGTGAGCCGGGGCAGGATCGAGCCGCCCATGTCGTGCACCGAGTCCTCGTCCTCGGCGTCCCGCTGGAGCGCCTCGATGAGGGCCTTGGTGGTGAAGACGTAGTTGCCCATCGAGGCGAGGACGCAGTCGGGGTCGTCCGGCAGGCCCGGCGGGTCCGCGGGCTTCTCCAGGAACCGCTCGACGGTGCTGCCGTCCGAACCCGGTGTGATCACCCCGAAGGAGGCCGACTGCGCGCGCGGCACCCGGATGCCGGCCACCGTCACGCCGGCACCGGACTCGATGTGCTGGGCGAGCATCTGGCGCGGATCCATGCGGTAGACGTGGTCGGCGCCGAACACCACGACGTACTCGGGGCGTTCGTCGTAGATCAGGTTCAGGGACTGCAGGATCGCGTCGGCGCTGCCCAGGTACCAGCGCGGGCCGAGCCGCTGCTGGGCCGGGACCGGGGTGACGTAGTTGCCGAGCAGGCTCGACATCCGCCAGGTGGTGGTGATGTGCCGGTCCAGCGAGTGCGACTTGTACTGCGTGAGGACGCAGATGCGCAGGATGTCGGCGTTGACGAGGTTGGACAGCACGAAGTCGACGAGGCGGTAGGTGCCGCCGAAGGTCACCGCGGGTTTCGCCCGGTCCGCGGTCAGCGGCATCAGGCGCTTGCCCTCCCCGCCCGCCAGTACGATTCCCAGCACCGAAGGTCCACCACGCCTCATCCCGCCGCCCCTTGTCACCCGTTGCCGCCTGCTCTGCCGTGTCGACTACCCCGGATCGAGGACGTCCGCGTAAAGACGGGCCGTGCGCCGGGCGACCGTGTCCCAGCCGAACTCCCGCACCGCCCGCTCCCGACCCGCCTCACCCATCCGCCGGGCGCCCTCCGGGTCGGCGAGCACCGCGTCCAGGGCGCGGGTCAGGCCGGCCTCGAAGCCGTCGTCCATGGGCACCAGCAGGCCCGTCCTGCCGTCGGCGACGACCTCCGGGATGCCGCCCACCCGGGAGGCCACGACGGCGGTGCCGCAGGCCATCGCCTCCAGGTTCACGATGCCCAGGGGCTCGTACACCGAGGGGCAGACGAAGACGGCCGCGTGGGTGAGGAGTTGGATCACCTCCGGCCGGGGCAGCATCCGGCGGATCCAGTGCACGCCGTCGCGGACCCGGCTCAGCTCCCGGTACAGGTCGCGGAACTCCCGGTCGATCTCGGGCGTGTCGGGTGCGCCCGCGCACAGCACGACCTGCGCCGCCGGATCGATGCCCCGTACCGCGCGCAGCAGCTGCGGGACGCCCTTCTGCCGGGTGATGCGGCCGACGAACAGCACGTACGGGCGGGCCGGGTCGACGCCCAGGCGGCGCAGGACGTCGGTGGCCGGGTCCGGCCGGTACAGCTCGGTGTCGATGCCGTTGTGCACGACGTGCACCCGGGCCGGGTCCAGCGCCGGGTAGCAGGCGAGGATGTCCTCGCGCATCCCGCCCGAGACGGCGATCACCGCGTCGGCGGCCTCGATCGCGGTGCGCTCGGCCCAGCTCGACAGGGCGTACCCGCCGCCGAGTTGCTCGGCCTTCCAGGGGCGCAGCGGCTCCAGGGAGTGGGCGGTCACCACGTGCGGGACGCCGTACAGGAGCTTGGCGAGGTGGCCGGCGAGGTTGGCGTACCAGGTGTGGGAGTGGACCAGGTCGCGGCCCGCCACGGCGGCGGCGACGGACAGGTCGACGGAGAAGGTGCGCAGGGCGTCGTTGGCGCCGTCGAGGGTGGGCCAGGAGCGGTGGCGGACCACGCCCTCGCCGCGGCCCTCGCCCCAGCAGTGCACGTCGAGGTCGACCAGGGGGCGCAGCTCCCGGGCGAGGAACTCGACATGGACACCGGCGCCGCCGTACACGTCCGGCGGGTACTCCCGGGTCAGCAGTCCCACTCGCACCCGGAACCCCCTGTCTCAAGCGGCTGGTCCCTTCATGGTCACCCAGATGCGTCGCGGGCGGAAGACCGCAAGATGGCCGCTGAGTTAACCCGTGGGCGGCCGGGTGAAACAGCAGTCGCCGCAGACGCCCGCGCCGGGCACGCGGTAGTACAGGCAGCAGCTGCGGCGCCGGAAGGCGGTGCCGGTGAGGGTTCCGGTGCCGCGCAGGCGGGGGTCCGCGAGGAGCTCGGCGGTCAGGGCGCGGGCCCGGGCGGCGGTGTCCGTGCGGCCGCCCGCCCGCGCCCAGCGGTCCAGTTCACGGGCGGCACCCGCCAGCGCGGAGGCGGCGTTGCCCCACAGCAGGCCCCGCGCGAGCCGGTGGCGGTCGCGCAGGGCGGCCGCCAGGGGTTCGAGGTGGCCGCCCAGCACGGTGCCGGCGAGGGTGGCGGCGTCGGCGGGCAGGGGGCGCACCTCGGTGAGCCACAGGTCGTCGGGCGCGCCGGCGCCGGCGTCCCAGCGCAGCAGCCGCGGGTCGAGGTCGGGGATGCGGCCGTACAGCGCGGCGCAGCCGAGGGCCGTCGACCAGAGCCGGGCCGCCAGGCCCAGGTGGGCCACCGAGGCGGCGGTCCGGGGCTCCGGGGCCCGCAGGGCCGCGGCCACCTTCCCGATCCGGAACGCCAGCGGGTCCCCGTCGGCGCCCGGCGCGGTGCCGTCGTACACCTCTGCGAGCGTCGGCGGCGGCTCCGCCGGGGCGACCGGCGCGCCGGCCGCCGTGCGCAGCACGAAGAAGCCGCCGAGCGGCCGCAGGGCGGCGAGGGCGGGGTCGAGGCCCGCGCCGGCCTCCGCGCCCGCGTCCGGGGCGAGATCCGGGTCGAGATCCATGGGGAGCAGTAGTACCAAGTCCCGGGGACGCGGACTCCCCAGGGGTGTCCCGCCCCGGTAGCCCACCCTGGGGATGACGGGGGGCCGGTCGTACTCCAACGGCAGTAGGTCTCATTGCGTGCTCAGGTACGACGACGGGAACAGCGCGACAGGGCATCGTGGTGTCCATGGAAGCCGACCGTTCGCCGCACCGGGCCCCGTGCCCCCGCCGCCCGCAGAGGAGCAGGCCATGAGCGCCCTCGCGCTGTCCGTGCTGCTGTCGCTCGTCTCCGCCGTGGCCTACGCGGGCGGGGCGATCGTGCAGGAGCGCGTCGCGGCCGCGGACGGGCAGTTCGCACCGCTGCGCCGGCCGGGCTGGTGGACCGCGGTGGCGCTGAGCGGCCTCGGCGGGCTGCTGCACGTGGCGGCCCTGGCCTACGGCCCGCTGAGCGTGGTGCAGCCGCTGGGCGCGCTGACGATCGTGTTCGCGCTGCCCATGGCGGCGCTGTGCGTGGGCCGCAGGGCCGGTTCGGCGGCCTGGCGGGGCGCGGTGATGGCGACCGTCGGTCTCGCCGGTCTGCTGTCGCTCGTCGGCACCTCCGGCTCGCGGTCGCTGGACGGGGCCCAGCAGACGGGCGTGTTCCTGGTGACGGCCGCCGCGGTGGCCGCGCTGGTGCTCGTGGGCCGTGCGGCCCGCCGCCGTCCGGCGGTGCGCGCGATGCTGCTCGCCACGGCGTCCGGCACGGCGTTCGGCATGTCCTCGGTGTTCACGAAGACCGTCGCGGTCGACTGGAGCGGCGGGGTGACCTCGGCGGTGCTGCCGTCCCTGGCCGCGATCGGCGTGTTCGCCCTGGCCGGCCTGCTGCTGTCGCAGGCCGCCTACCGGGGCGCCGGACTCGCCGCCCCGCTGGCCACGCTGACGGTCGTGAACCCCGTCGTGGCCGCCGTGGTGGGCATCACGATGTTCGGCGAGGGCTTCCGCTACGGCACCGCGGGCACCGTGCTCGCCCTGGGCTGCGGTGTGGTGACGGCGGGCGGGCTGATCCTGCTGACGGCGGAGCGCGGGGAGCGCGCCGGGGACGGGGCTGCGCTGCCCGAGCCCGGCGTCGTCGCCGGGAGGCCGACGGCCCTGTCCGAGCCCGGCGTCGTCGCCGGGAGGCCGACGGCCCTGTCCCTGCCGGACGGCGTCGTGCTGCCGGGCCCGCGCGCGGGGGGCGGGTTCGGCCGCCCCGCGCACGACGAGGGCGCACTCCACGACGACACGCTGGACGACGACACGTCGCACGACGACACGAGGTACGACGACGTGCTCGCGCAGCCCGCGGCAGCGCCGTACTACGCGCTGTACATCTCCTTCCCGGTCCCGGAGCGCGGGAGCGTGCGGGTCAGATCCTGACCCCGCCGGCCCGGAGGTACGCGAGCGGGTCGACGTCCGAGCCGAAACCGGGCCCGGTCCGCACCTCGAAGTGCAGGTGCGGACCGCTGCTGTTGCCGGTGGAGCCGACCCGTCCGATGCGCTGGCCGCCGCCCACCGACTGCCCGGCCCTCACCGAGATCGCCGACAGGTGCGCGTACTGCGTGTAGCGGCCGTCGGCGTGCCGGATGACGACCTGGTAGCCGAAGGAGCCGCCCCACCCGGCGTCGACGACCCGGCCCGCCCCGACCGCCTTCACCGAGGCGCCGGTGGGCGCGGGGAAGTCGACCCCGGTGTGGTAGCCCTTGGACCAGCTGGAACCCGTCGCGCGGTAGGCGGTGCCCAACGGGCCGCTGACCGGGGCGACGAGGGAGGCTTCGCGCCGGTCGTCGCGGTCGGCCCGCTCGGGGGCGGCCTTCTTCGGCGGGGACTTGGGGGCCGGCGGGGACTTGGGGGCCGGCCGGGCCTTGGCCGACGGGCTCGGGGCGGCCGGAGCGGCGGTGCCCTTGGCGCGCAGGCTCAGCCGCTGGCCCGGCATGATCAGGTCGGGGTCGGCGCCGATGGCGGCGCGGTTGGCGGCGTACAGCCGCTGCCAGCCGCCCCGCACGTCACGCTCGTCGGCGATGGTGGAGAGCGTGTCACCGCGGACGACCGTGTACATCTCGGCGGTGCCGGCCCGCGACTGGGGCGTGGTCTGCGGCTTGACGTCCGCCACACTGGACCTGGCGCCCCGGTCCGGGGTGCGGGCGGGTCTGATGTCGGGGCTCTCGCCGCCCCGGGTCAGACCGGCGCGCTGCGAGCACACCGGCCAGGCGCCGGGGCCCTGCCCGTCGAGCACCTTCTCCGCGACGGCGATCTGCTGGTCCTTGGTGGCCAGGTCGGCGCGGGCCGCGTAGGCCGTGCCGCCGTAGGCCTCCCAGGTGGACTGGCTGAACTGCAGTCCGCCGTAGTACCCGTTGCCGGTGTTGATGTTCCAGTCGTTGGTCGACTCGCACGCGGCGACCTTGTCCCAGGTACCCACGTCGGCGGCGTGCGCGGCGCCGGCGCCGACGAACGGGAGGGCCATGCCGGCGCCGCCCGCCGTGACGGTGAGCGACGCGCGGTTGATCCTGTTCGGCTGATACCGGCGGTGCCGGCCGCGTACGGCCATGGGGTGCCCCCTCGACAAGCGTCAGGAGGGCCAAAAGTATGCGCCGCGAACGAGCCAGGACAAGACGGCAATCGGCCGCCTGGAGGGGCCGATTGGCCGGTATGGAACGCCTGTTGCGCGACCCGTGCGGCGGACGCGCACCGCGCGCGGCCGCGCGTGCGGCGCCCTCGGGGGCGCCTCCGCCGAGTCCGCCGGGCCCCGCGTGCGTACGTACCCGCGCGGTGTCGCCCGCGACCCGCCCGTGCGGGCGCCGGACCGGCACGTCAGGATGGTGGTGGCCATACTGGCGCGCACGAGCGGCAGCGCCCGACAACCAGCTCACTAGGAGTCACCGATGAGCAGTTCAGCCCAGATCGGCGTCACGGGTCTCGCGGTCATGGGCCGCAACCTCGCCCGCAACTTCGCGCGCAACGGTTACACGGTCGCGGTGCACAACCGCACGGCCTCCCGGACCCGGGCGCTGGTGGAAAAGTTCGGGGACGAGGGCGAGTTCGTGGCGGCCGAGACCGCCAAGGACTTCGTGGCGGCCCTGGAACGGCCGCGCCGCCTGGTGATCATGGTCAAGGCCGGTGAGCCGACCGACGCGGTGATCCAGGAGTTCGCGCCGCTGCTGGAGCCCGGCGACATGATCATCGACGGTGGGAACGCGCACTTCGCGGACACCCGGCGCCGCGAGCGCGAGCTGCGTGAGCAGGGCATCCATTTCGTCGGCACCGGCATCTCCGGCGGCGAGGAGGGCGCGCTGCACGGACCGAGCGTCATGCCGGGCGGCTCCGGGGAGTCGTACGCGTCGCTGGGCCCGATGCTGGAGAAGATCTCGGCGAAGGCGGCGGACGGGGCGCCCTGTGTGACGCACGTGGGTCCGGACGGCGCCGGGCACTTCGTGAAGATGGTGCACAACGGCATCGAGTACGCCGACATGCAGCTGATCGGCGAGGCGTACCAGTTGCTGCGCGACGTCGCCGGGTACTCCCCCGCCGAGATCGCGGAGATCTTCCGCACCTGGAACACGGGACGGCTGGACTCGTACCTGATCGAGATCACGGCCGAGGTGCTGTCCCATGTGGACGCGGCGACCGGCGAGCCGTTCGTGGACGTGGTGGTGGACCAGGCGGAACAGAAGGGCACCGGCCGCTGGACGGTGCAGATCGCGCTGGACCTGGGCGTGCCGGTGTCCGGGATCGCGGAGGCGGTCTTCGCGCGCTCGCTGTCCGGGCACGCGGCGCTGCGGGAGGCCTCGCGTGGGCTCGCGGGCCCGAAGGCGGCACCGCTGGACAAGGCGGAGGCCGGGGCGTTCGCGGACCGGGTGGAGCAGGCGCTGTACGCCTCGAAGATCGTGTCGTACACGCAGGGCTTCCACGAGATCGCCGCGGGCAGCGAGGAGTACGGCTGGGACGTCGACCTCGGGCGGGTCGCCTCGATCTGGCGGGGCGGCTGCATCATCCGCGCGGCCTTCCTGGACCGGATCCGGGCGGCGTACGACGCCCGGCCCGGTCTGCCGAGCCTGCTGTCCGACGAGACGTTCGCGCGGGAGATCGCCGAGGCACAGGACGACTGGCGTGAGGTGCTGGTCGCCGCGACCCGGCAGGGGGTGCCGACACCGGGGTTCGCGGCGGCGCTGGCGTACTACGACGCGCTGCGCGCCGAGCGGTTGCCCGCGGCGCTGACGCAGGGGCAGCGCGACTTCTTCGGGGCGCACACGTATCGGCGGACCGATCAGGAGGGGGCGTTCCACACGCTGTGGGGCGGGGATCGGTCGGAGGTCTCCGCCTGAGGTCCGGGGGTTCCCTGGTGGCGCGGGTGCGGGTGTGCGGGGGCGGGTCGCGCAGTTCCCCACGCCCCCCAGGGGGTTGCGGTGGGCCCGGTCGCCGGTGGTCCGCCGTCCGCGTCCGGGCCCCCGGGGGGCGTTGCCGTCGGCCCCCGGATCGCTGGTGGTCCGCCGCCTGTGTCCGGGGTCAGGTCAGGGGTGGGCCGGGCTCCGGGTCCGGGACCGGTTCCGGGCCCGGGGGGATCGGGGACGGGGCGGGGCCGGGCACCGGGTGGGGGGACGGCGGTTCCGGGGCCGGGGGCGGCGGAGGGACCGGGGCCGGGGGCGGCTCGGGGGGCGGCACCGGGTGCGGCTGCGGGCCTGGGGGCGGTGGAACCGGTTCGGGCTGCGGATGCGTCATGGTGTCCTCCGGCCAGTCGGTGAGCGTCGGCGCTGGACTACTCCCCGCGTACCCGGCACCTCGCGCGGTCAGTCACCCGCCGGAGTCGCACCGTGGCCGCGCGGGCTCCGGCCGCGGCGGCCCCGGCGCCGCCGCCAGCCCCGCCCGGGTGCCGGCCCGCACCGGCACCGCGGTCGAGACCAGCCGCTGCGCGGGGGTCATCGAGACCTGGGCGAGGACGATCGCGTCGGCGCCGGTGACCGCGTCGGCCGCGGCCGCGACCCGGCGGGCGTACTCCCCGGTGTCACCCGCCGCGAAGTGCGGCCAGGCGTCCTCGACGAGCAGGGTGCGCACCGAGACGGGGCGGCCCGCCCGCCGGGCCTCCTCCTCGATCAGGGACACCGTGGGGCCGAGGGTGCTCGCCACCGTGGCGAGGACGGCGACCCGCGGTCCGGCGGCCACCGCGGCGGCCGCCGTCGGACGGTCCACGCGCAGCACCGGCACCCCGGCACCGGCCGCCTCCGCGACACCGCCGATGGTCGAACAGGTGCACAGCACGGCCCGGGCCCCGTCGGCGACGGCACCCGCCAGGACGGCCCGGACGTCGTCCGCGACCGCCTCCGGCCCGTCGTGCCCGGCCCGGGTCAGCAGCTCCTCGTGGACGAGGTGCCGCAGCGCCAGACCGGGGTGGTGCTCGTCGCGCAGGGCGTCGAAGACCGGGACGTGCAGGGGTGAGGTGTGCAGCAGGGCGAGCACGCTCAGAACCGTCCGGGGTGCGCCGCCAGCCACTGCTTCGCCGCGCGCAGCAACTCGGGGTCGGCGGCGGGGGCCTCGTCCGGGTGGCGCTCGGCCCACGTGACGACGTACGGGCAGAGCGGGGCGACGGGGACGCCCTCGCGGGCGGCGACGGCGTACAGCTCGCGCGCCAGGGAGCCCGCGATGCCCTCTCCCTCGTGGGCGGACTCGACGACGGTGTGCACGGGCACCAGCGCGGGCCGGGGGTCGTCGAGCACGAAGTACTCGATCCGGCCGACGACTTCCCCGCCGGCGACGGCCTCCAGCCGGCCGGCCGCCCGGTCGTCGCGGATCTCGGTTGCGCTCATGAGCTCTCTCCTCCATGCGGCCGTGCGGTCGTACGGTTCCGTGCGGCGCCCGTCCCGGCCTCGGCGCCGACGGCCCGAGCGTAACCGATGGTGATCACGGTGTTCCGGGGCCGCGGGCCCGGTGCCGGAGCGCGGCGCCGAGGCGGCGGCGGGGCCCCCCGTGCGGGCACCGCGGCATGCCGCCGCGCGCCCACCCGCCACCGGACCCGCCTCGTCACCCGCCGGACGACCTGATCCCGGCCCGCGGGCGGCCCGCACACTCGGTGCCGGGGCGCCCGGACCGGGCCCCCGCGAGCAGCGGGAGCAAGGAGGTCGGGGTGCGTCCAGTCGCGAGTACGGCGTCGGTGCCCGACGCGAGCCGGGTGACCGCGTGGCAGAGCGCGGCGGTCCTCGCCTCCCCGCACCGCAGGATCACCGGACTGCCGTTGGCGATCGCGAGCGCCGGCCGGACGGACGGCGCCGTACCGGACGGACGGCCCACCCGGCACGTGACCCTGCCGGGCTGGACTCCGCCGGACGGCTGGCCGTCCGGCACCCGCTGGTGGCCAGTGCCGTCGTCTCCCGCGCCGCGGGCGCCGAGAGGCGTGCCGCCCACCGCGAACTCGCCGAGGCCCTGCCCGTGGACGACCCCGGCCGGCTGGTGCCCGAGGCCGCCGCCGCGCTCTTCCCCGACGAGGACCTCGCCGCGCGGCTCGACGCGGCCGGCCGCCGCCTCGCCCGGCGCGGCGGCGACCCGGAGGCGGCCCTGCTGCACGACCGCGCAGCCGCCCTCGGCACCGGCCCCGGCTCCCGCGCCCGGCGGCTGACCCCGCGCACAGCCTGTTGCCCGCCCGCGCCCGCCTCAGACCGCCGCCACCCGCGCCGTCTCCTGCGCCTGCCGGTCGAACTGCGTGCGGTACAGCTCCGCGTACCGTCCCCCCGCCGCCAGCAGCGCCTCGTGCGTGCCCCGTTCGACGACGCGGCCCTCTTCGAGGACGAGGATCAGGTCGGCGGTCCGCACGGTGGAGAGCCGGTGGGCGATGACCAGGGCGGTGCGGCCCTGGAGCGCCTCGGTGAGCGCCTCCTGCACGGCCGCCTCCGAGGTGTTGTCGAGGTGCGCCGTGGCCTCGTCGAGGATCACCACCCGCTGGCGGGCGAGGAGGAGGCGGGCGATGGTCATGCGCTGGCGTTCGCCGCCGGAGAGGCGGTAGCCGCGTTCGCCGACCACGGTGTCGAGGCCGTCCGGCAGCGAGTGCACGAGGGCGTCCAGACGGGCCCGGCGCAGGGCGTCCCAGAGCTCCTCGTCGCTGGCGGCGGGCCGGGCGAGCAGCAGGTTGGCGCGGACGGTGTCGTGGAAGAGGTGGCCGTCCTGGGTGACCATGCCGACGGTGGCCCGCAGCGAGGCGGCGGTCAGGTCGCGGACGTCGACGCCGCCGACCCGGACGGCGCCCGCGTCCACGTCGTACAGGCGCGGCAGCAGCTGCGCGATCGTGGACTTGCCGGCGCCGGAGGAGCCGACGAGGGCGACGGTCTGCCCGGGCTCGGCGCGGAAGGAGACGCCGTGCAGCACCTCGGCGCCGCCGCGGCCGTCGAGGGCGGCGACCTCCTCCAGGGAGGCCAGGGAGACCTTGTCTGCGGCGGGGTAGCCGAAGCGGACGCCGTCGAACTCGACCGCCACCGGCCCCTCGGGCACCGCGACGGCGTCCGGCTTCTCCGCGATCAGCGGCCTGAGGTCGAGCACCTCGAAGACCCGCTCGAAGCTGACCAGGGCGCTCATCACCTCCACGCGCGCCCCGGCGAGCGCCGTGAGCGGCGCGTACAGGCGGGTCAGCAGCAGGGCCAGGGCCACCACGGCGCCGGGCTCCAGGGTGCCGCGCAGGGCGAACCAGCCGCCGAGGCCGTAGACCAGGGCCAGGGCCAGGGCGGACACCAGGGTCAGCGCGGTGATGAACGCCGACTGCGCGGTCGCGGTGCGGATGCCGATGTCCGCGACCCGGCGGGCCCGGACGGCGAACTGGGCCGACTCCTCCTCCGGGCGGCCGAAGAGCTTGACCAGGGTGGCGCCGGGGGCCGAGAAGCGCTCGGTCATCCGGGTGCCCATCGCCGCGTTCAGCGTCGCGGCCTCCCGCTGCATCCGGGCCATCCGGCTGCCCATCCGCCGGGCCGGGACCACGAACACCGGCAGCAGCACCAGCGCGAGCAGGGTGACCTGCCAGGACAGGGTGAGCATGACGGCGAGGGTGAGCACCAGCGTGACGAGGTTGCTGACCACGCCGGAGAGGGTGTTGCTGAACGCCCGCTGGGCGCCGATCACGTCGTTGTTGAGCCGGCTGACGAGCGCCCCGGTGCGGGTGCGGGTGAAGAACGCGACCGGCATGCGCTGCACGTGGTCGAACACGGCGGTGCGCAGATCGAGGATGAGCCCCTCGCCCAGCGCCGCCGAGAGCCGGCGGCCGAGGATGCCGAGCGCCGCCTCCACCAGCGCGATGAGCGCGATCAGCAGCGCGAGCCGTACGACGGTCCGCTCGTCGCCGTCGGTCACGATCGCGTCGACGACGCGCCCGGCGAGCACCGGGGTCGCGACGGCGAGCAGCGCGGTCGCGACCCCGAGCAGCACGAACAGCGCGATCCGGCGGCGGTGCGGGCGGGCGAACGCGGCGATCCGGCGCAGTGTGGCGCGGGCGAGGGGGCGGCGTTCCTGCGTGGCGTTCATGACGCTGTGCAGCTGCGTCCACGCCGTGGTCTCCATGCTCATACGAAGAACCTAGAACCTTGAGCAAACTTGAGGTCAAGTGCCGGTGCGGTCCCCGGAAGATCGTTGTCGGCTCGCTCCCCGTACGTCATCCCTCGTCCCCGCTTCCGCAACCCGCAGTTGAGGCGGTACGGAAAAGCTCTCGAAGTGTGACAGCGGTAGAACGACGACCCGCGGGACGGCGCCCCGGACGCCTCCCCTTGCGGCTGCTCCTGGGCCTGGTCCCGCTCGCCTTCGTGGCGTTCCTCGCGGTCCGGCACCGCGCCGTGCTCGCCGAGGGCTTCCACCACCTGGCGACCGCCGAGTGGCCGTGGCTGCTGGCCGCGTGCGGCGCCACCTGCCTGACCTGGGTCGCCATGGCGGTGACCCGGCAGGGCGCGGTCGTCGAACGGCTGCCGGGCCTGCGGCTGCTCGCCACCCAGGTCGCGGCGACGGCCGCCAACCACATGCTGCCGACCGGGCTGGGCTCCAGCGCGGTCAACCTGCGGTTCATGACGGTGTGCGGGCTGCCGCTGGCCCGCTCCTCGGCGGCGCTGGCGCTCTACCTGCTCGCCGAGAGCATCGCCCGGGTCGGCCTGCTGGCCGTGCTGCTGATCGCCTTCCCCGGCGCGCTGCGGCTGGGCACCCTGCTGCCGGACGACGCGGCCGGGCCGCTGCTGCTGGCGCTGGGCGCGGTCGCGGTCGTGGCGGCGGCCGTGCTGGTCCTCGTCGGACGGCTGCGCCGGGCCGCGGTGTCCTTCCTGCGCACGGCGCTGGACGAGGCGCGGTCGGTGCACACCCGCCCGGCGCGGGCGCTGGCCCTGTGGGGCGGCTCGCTGGCGTTCCCAGCCCTCCAGGCGGCCGGGCTGGTCGCGGTGGGGCTTGCCCTGGGGCTGGAGATACCGCTGTGGCACACGGTGGTGGCCTATCTGGCCGCGACCGTCGCGGTGGCCGTGATCCCCACGCCGGGCGGGCTCGGCTCGGTGGAGGCGGCGCTGATCGTGGCGCTGGTCGCGGCGGGCAGCCCGGCCGCCGTGGCCACCGCGGTGGTCCTGGCGTACCGCGTCATCACCGTCTGGCTGCCCCTGCTGCCGGGGGCGCTGACGCTGGGCGCACTGGTCCGGCTGAAGGTCATCTGACCCGCGCACCCGCGTTCCCCCGGGCCCCGGCCGGCGAGCACGGCGGGTACCGGGTGGCGCGGATCGGTCATGGCCGGGCGCGGGCCAGGTCGGCCAGGACGGTGGTGGCCGCGCGGAGGCCCTCGCGGGCCACGGCCGGCGCGCGGTGCGCCGCGTGCACGGCGCCGCCGGCGGCGAACACGCCGGGGCGCGTGGTGCGCAGGGCCCCGTCGACGGCGGGGCCGCGGGTGGCCGGGTCGAGGGCGAGGCCGCCGCGCCGGGCCAGTTCGTGGTCGGGGACGAAGTCGCCGGTGAACACCACGGTGTCGCAGCGCAGGACCGTCGTACGGCCGTCGCGGTGGCGCACCCGGACGCCGGACAGCCGGCCGTGGCCGAGGAGTTCGGTGACGGCGGTCGCGGTGAGGAGCGGGACGCCCCGGCGCAGGCGGGCGTCCAGGGCCCGCGCGGGCCCGGTCCGGTGGCCGGGCAGGTCGGTGACCATGGCGACGACCCGGGCGCCGGCCGCCCGGACCGTGCCGGCCGCCGCGTAGGAGACGTCCTCGGCGCCGACCACCACGGCCCGGCTGCCGATCGGCTGCCCGTACAGGTGCACCGCCTGCTGGAGTTCGCCCGTGGTGTAGACGCCGGCCGGGCGGGTGCCCGGCACCAGCCGGGCGGCGCGGGGGCGTTCGCGGGCGCCGGTGGCCAGCACGACCGCCCTCGCCGTGATCGCCTCGTGGCCGTGCGGGCCGACCGTGGTCAGGGTCAGCGGGCCCGCCCAGTCCAGCGCGGTGACGCCGGTGCGCACGACCGCGCCGGCGCGTACGGCCGCGGCGGTGAGCAGGCGGGCGTACCGCGGGCCGGTCAGCGGCCGCAGCCAGGTGCCGAAGCCGCCGTGCGCGCAGTGCCGCGGCACGCCGCCCGCCCGCTGTTCCCGCTCCAGCACCTCCACCCGCCCCGCCCCGGCGGCGGCCAGGTGGGCGGCGGCGGCGAGTCCGGCCGGACCCGCGCCGACGACCAGCACGTCGACCTGCCGCCGGCCCGTCACGCCCGCCCCTCCTCGAAGAGCTGCCGTACCGCGGCCCCGCAGTGGAAGCCCTGGCAGCGGCCCGCCCGGGCCCGGGTGCGGCGGCGCAGTCCGTCCAGGGTGCGCGGCGGGATCGTACTGGCGAGCGCGTCGCGGATCTCGCCACGGGAGACGCGCTCGCAGTGGCAGACGAGGCTGCCGTACTGCGGGTCGGCCGCGACGAGGTCGGGGCGCTGGCAGGGACGCGGGAAGGCCTCACCGAGGTTGGGCATCCGCACGGGCTCCAGCTCCCGCACCGGACCGGGGTCGAGCCCGGCTCCGGTCAGCAGGCCCAGGACGTGGGCCGCGAGGGCGAGGGACGCCGTCAGGCCGGTGGAGCGGATGCCGCCGACGGTGACGTACGCCTGGGCGGGGTGGGCGCGGACGCGGTAGTCGGCGTGCTCGGTCGCGGCGCGCAGGCCGGCGTAGACGGCGGTGACCTCCTCGTCCAGCAGGGCGGGGAGGATGCGGCGGCCCTCGGCGCGCAGGGCGGCGAGGCCGTCGGCGGTGGAACCGGTGGCCCGCCTGTCGCGCAGGTCCTCGGCGGTGGGGCCGAGCAGGACGTTGCCGTGCACGGTGGGGGTGACCAGGACGCCCTTGCCGCGTGCGGTGGGGACGGGCAGCAGGATGTGACGGACCAGCGGGCGGGCGAACTTGTCGAAGACGATGAGCTGCCCCCGGCGCGGGGTGACGGTGAAGTCGCGGTGCCCGAGGCGGGCGTCGAGCGTGTCGGCGTGCAGTCCGGCCGCGTTGACCAGCCAGCGGGCCCGCAGGGTGCCCGCGCCGGTGGTCAGCACGTGGACGCCGTCGTGCCGGCGCACGTCCTCCACGGGCGCGTCGAGGTGCAGGTCGACGCCGTGCCGGACGGCCTGGGTGGCGTACGCCAGGGTCGTCGTCCAGGGGCAGACGACCGACTCGCCGGGCACGAGCAGGGCGCCGAGCGCGCCGGGGCCGAGCCGGGGTTCGCGCTCGTACAGTTCGGCGGGCCCGAGCAGCCGGGTGGTGCGGTGGTCGTTGGCCGCGGCCTTCGCGGCGAGGCCGGGCAGGGCGGCGAGCTGGTCCGCGTCCCACGCGACGAGCAGGGCGCCGACGGGTTCGACGGGGATGCCGGACTCGGCGGCGTACCCGGCGAGCAGGCGCGCCCCCTCGCGCACCAGCCGGGCCTCCAGCGAGCCGGGGACCGCGTCGAACCCGGTGTGCAGGATCGCGGTGTTGGCCTTGGAGCTGCCCTGGCCCACGTCGTCCTGGGCCTCGACGAGGGCGACGCGCAGCCGCGGGTGCCGGGCCAGTTCCCGGGCGATCGCGCTGCCGACGACCCCGGCGCCGACGACCGCCACGTCGTGGACGCCGGTCACGCGGGCGTCCGGTCGAGCAGGGCGGCGACCTCGCGGCGGAACGCGGCGCGGCGCTCGGCGGCCTCGTCGGCGCCGATCCGGGGTTCGTGGACGGCGGCGGGCTGCCAGTCGGGCAGCGCGTCGGCCACCGTCAGCCCCGGCTCCGCGCCCAGCCGGGCCAGCGCTCCGGCGCCGAGGGCGGTCGCGTCGGGCAGCGCGGACACCTCGACGGGGCGTTGCAGCAGGTCGGCCTGGGTCTGCATGAGCAGCGCGGAGCGGGTCAGGCCGCCGTCGACGCGCAGCGCGTCCAGCGGCGTGCCGAGGTCGCGCGCCGCCGCGTCGGCGAGTTCGGCGACCTGGGCGGCGATGCCCTCGCACAGGGCGCGGACCAGGTGGCCGGCGGTGGTGTCCAGGCCGAGTCCGGTGAGTGAGCCGCGCAGGTCGCCGCGCCACCAGGGGGCGGCGAGCCCGGCGAGGGCCGGGACGAAGGCGACCCCGCCGCTGTCGGGGACCGTGGCGCCCACCGGGTCGAGGTCGGCGGCGCCCCCGAGCACGCCGAGGCCGGTGAGCCAGCTCACCGCGGAGGCGGCCGTGTAGACCTGTCCGTCGAGGCAGTACGCGGTGTCCTCGGCGAGCCGCCAGGCGACGCAGCTGACCAGCCCGGAGTCGCCGCGCCGGGGTGTGGCACCGGTGTGCGCGAGGAGGAACGCGCCGGTGCCGTAGGTGCACTTGACGCCGCCCGGCCCGGTGATGTGCTGGGCGAGCAGCGCGGCCTGCTGGTCGACGGCCAGGCCGGTGACCGGGAGCTCGGGGCCGAAGGCGGTGGTGGTGCCGACGGGGCCGGCGTTGTCGACGACCTCGGGAAGCCGTTCGCCGGACAGGCCGTGCAGGTCGAGGGCGCGCGGCGACCACGCGGCGCGGTCGAGGTCGAGCAGCTGGGTGCGGCCGGCGGTGGCGGCGTCGGTGACGTAGGCGCCGGTGAGCCGGTGGACGAGCCAGGCGTCGCTGGTGGTGACGACTCCCTCGCGGGTGAGGTTGCGGCGGATCCAGGCCATCTTGGGCGCGGCGAAGTACGGGTCCACGGGCAGGCCCGTCAGCTCCCTCAGCTCCGCGTCGTGGGGCGCGAGTTCCGCGCACAGCTCCGCGGCGCGGCGGTCGTGCCAGACCAGCGCCTCGGTCAGCGGGCGGCCGGTCGCCGGGTCCCAGGCGAGCACGGTCTCGCCCTGGTTGGCCAGGCCGAGCGCGGCCACGGGTTCGCGGGCCTCGGCGAGCGCGCGGCGGCCCGCCTCGACGACCGAGTCGTACAGCTCGGCGGGGTCGGCCTCGGCCAGGCCGCCGGGCAGGGCGCGGGGGCGCACGGCGGCGAACCCGGAGCCGAGGACGCCGCGTTCGGGGCAGACCACCAGGGCCTTGGTGCCGGACGTGCCCTGGTCGACGGCGAGCACCGGCCCGGTCATCGGGCCCCCTGGGGCTGCTGGGCGATCACGGCTCGACAGCCTGCCGCCGGCCGCCACACCGCGTCAAGACCCGCTGACGCTCCGTCAGTTCACATGCTGAACAAGCAAACCGCTGGTGACACGAGGAAACGTCGACGGATCGCCACAGTGCGGGGAGAAGGCGGAAGCTGCGCCTCTATAGTGACCGCCGACCGCACCTGACCTTGTCGACCGCCGCTCGGGGGAGCCCTCTTGTTACTCCAGCCTGCCGTTCACGCCCCGTCGTCACAGGGGGCGGGCGGATGATGGCCAGAGACGGAGCACGACCCGCCTACGATCCCGCGGGGCCGGACGCCGGGCTGCGCACGGCCCTCCAGGAACTGCGCGCCGGACGCTGGATGTCGATGCGCACGCTGCTCGCGGAGACCACCTCCTGGTCGCTGTGGACCGGGCGCACCCAGGTCCTGGCGGCCGCGGCCGCCGGCACCGACGTGGTGCGGACCTGGCTCGCCGAGGAACCGCACAGCGTCCCGGCCGTGGTGATGCACGCCCGGGTGGCCGTGGAGCGCGCCCTGCGCGCCGCCCGCGGGGACCACCGCCGTACCCAGGAGCTGTGGCACGAGGCCTGGCGGGCCGCCGACACGGCGGCCCGGGCCTCCCCCCACGACCCGGTGCCGTGGGTGTGCCTGCTGGCGCTGGCCCGGCTGGACCCCGAGCAGCGCTGGGCGGAGCACCGGGTCCCGGCGCCGGAGCCGATGCTGCCGCCCGGCCCGTGGGGGCTGCTCGCGGAGGCCGGCAAGCGCGATCCGCACAACCGCGAGGCCCACCACCGCATGCTGCAGTTCCTGTTCGGGCGGGCCGCCTCGGGCCGGCTCGCGGAGGCGGTCGGCTTCGCGCAGTGGGCGGCCGACGGGGCGCCACCGGGCTCCGCGCTGCACGTCCTGCCGCTGTACGTACGGGTCGAGCGCTACCGGCGGGCGGGCGGCAGCGACGCCGCCCTCGATCTGCACTGGGTCGCCGAGGACGCGACCCGGGAGGCGCGCCGGGCGTTCCACTTCTGGTTCGAGCTCACCACCGCCGCCGAACGCTCGCCGCTCGACCTCAACCACCTCGCCCACGCGCTGTGGGGCGCCCTGCAGTTCCCGGAGGCGGCCCGCGTGTTCGACGCCATCGGCCCGTACTACGCGCCCCTGCCCTGGGCCCACCGCGCCTCCGACCCGTCCGGCCACACCGCCGCCGTGGACGTCTTCCTCCAGGCCCGCGGCCGCTCCACGGCCCACCGTCCCTGACCCCTTGCCCCCGTTCGTCGACGGTCCCCCGTTCGCCTGTCCCCCCGTTCCCCTATCCGAAGGATGCGCATGTCCGGCAACACCCTCCCGCCGCATGACGAGGAACAGCGCCTGCGCGAACTCGGCTACAAGCCGGTGCTGGCCCGCCGTATGGGCGGCTTCGGCAACTTCGCGATCAGCTTCTCGGTGATCTCGATCCTGTCCGGCTGCATGACCCTGTACGGCTTCGGCATGGGCGCGGGCGGTCCCGCGGTGATGCTGTGGGGCTGGGCCGGGGTCGGTCTGTTCGTGCTGTGCGTGGGGCTCGCGCTGGCGGAGGTGACCAGCGCTTACCCCACCTCCGGCGCGCTGTACTACATGGCCGACCGGCTCGGCGGCCGCCGCTGGGGCTGGTACACGGGCTGGCTGAACCTGCTCGGCCTGCTCGGCGCGATCGCCGGCATCGACTACGGGGCCGCGCTGTTCACGGGCGCGTTCCTCAACCTCCAGTGGGGCTTCGCGCCCACCCCGGAGAAGACGTTCCTGATCTTCCTGGTGATCCTGCTGCTGCACGCCACGCTGAACCTGTTCGGCGTGCGCCTGGTCAGCGTGCTCAACTCGATCAGCGTCTGGTGGCACCTCGCCGGGGTCGCGCTGATCGTCGGCGCCCTGGCGATCGTGCCCGACCACCACCAGTCGCCGTCCTTCGTCTTCACCGAGTTCGTCAACGACACCGGCTGGGAGAACCCGCTCTACGTCGCCGCGATCGGCCTGCTGCTCGCGCAGTACACCTTCTCCGGCTACGACGCCTCCGCCCACCTCTCGGAGGAGACCGCCAACGCCTCGGTGACGGCCGCGCGCGGCATCGTACGGGCCATCTGGGTGTCGTGGGTCGCCGGTTTCGTGCTGCTGGCCGGCCTGACCTTCGCCATCCAGGACTACGCCGCCACCCGGGCCAGCGCGACCGGGGTGCCGCCCGCGCAGATCCTGCTCGACGGCCTCGGCACGGACGGCGCGAGCGCGCTGCTGCTGGTGGTGATCGTCGCCCAGCTGTTCTGCGGCAACGCCGAGGTCGCCGCGGCCAGCCGGATGGTGTTCGCGTTCAGCCGGGACCGGGCCCTGCCGGGCTCGGAGCTGTGGCGCAAGGTCAGCGGGCGCACCCAGACCCCGGTGGCCGCCGTCTGGCTGTCGGTGGGCGTCGCCGGCGTGCTCGCGCTGCCCTCCCTGTACTCGGCCACGGCGTACGGGGCGGTGACCGCCATCAACGTCATCGGGATCACGCCCGCCTACGTCATCCCCGTGTTCCTGCGGCTGCGCGCGGGCGACCGGTTCCGGCCGGGGCCGTGGCACCTGGGGCGTTGGAGCCGACCGGTCGGCTGGATCGCGGTCGGGTGGGTGGCGTGCGTGACCGTCCTGTTCTGCCTGCCGCAGTCCTCGCCGGTGACGGTCGACACGATGAACTACGCGTCCGTCGCCCTGGTCGTCGTACTCGTCCTCGCCACCGCGTGGTGGTACGTCGCCCGCCGTTCGTACGGAACCCCCACCACGGCCGCCTACGGATCGGACCGCGAACAGGCGGAGATGGCCGAGGGAATCGTCTGAGCTGCACGATCCCGCCACCGGGCCGACTACGAACCGGTGTGCCGGATACGGCAGGATGAGCGGTCGTGCCGCCCGTCACGGCGGCCGGCGCGACCGCACACCCCGTCTTCGAGCAGGTGACAACGTGACGAGTTCTCACATCCGGTACGCCGCACAGGGTCTGCCCGGAGGTGACCGATGACCCGCACGCTGACCCTGGACGACCTCATGCTCGCCGGGATCGCCCTGGTGGCGGGCCTGCTGGCGGCGTTCCTGCTGCGGATGCTGCTGCGCTGGCTGGGCAAGCACGCCCTGCGCACCCGCTGGAGCGGCGACGACGTCATCGTGGACGCCCTGCGGACCGTGGTGCCGTGGGGCGCGGTCGTGGGCGGCGCGGCGGCCGCGGCGGCGGTGCTCCCGCTGACCCGGACCGTCCAGCACCACGTCAACCAGTCCCTGACCGTGCTGTTCATCCTCGTCGTCTCGGTGTCCGCGGCCCGGGCGGTCGCCGCGCTGGTGCGCACGGTCGCCCAGTCCCGCTCCGGGGTCGCCGCCTCGGCGTCGATCTTCGTGAACATCACCCGGGTGGTGGTCCTGGCGATCGGCTTCCTGGTGATGCTCCAGACGCTGGGCATCTCCATAGCCCCGCTGCTGACCGCCCTCGGCGTCGGCGGCCTGGCCGTCGCCCTGGCCTTGCAGGACACCCTCGCCAACCTCTTCGCGGGCATCCACATCCTCGCCTCCCGGACCGTCCAGCCCGGCGACTACATCCGGCTGAGCAGCGGCGAGGAGGGCTACGTCACCGACATCAACTGGCGGCAGACCACCATCCGCAACCTCTCCAACAACCTGGTCATCATCCCCAACGGGCAGCTCGCGGGGACCAACATGACCAACTACAACCGGCCCGAGGAGCAGTTGACGATCCTGGTCCAGGCGGGCGTGGCCTACGACAGCGACCTGGAGCACGTCGAGCGGGTGACCATGGAGGTCGTCGCCGAGGTGATGAACGAGATCGACGGTGCCGTCCCGGAGCACGAGCCGGCGGTCCGCTTCCACACCTTCGGCGACTCCCGGATCGGCTTCACGGTCATCCTGGGCGTGGGCGAGTTCAGCGACCAGTACCGGATCAAGCACGAGTTCATCAAGCGGCTGCACCGGCGGTACCGGGACGAGGGCATCCGCGTCCCGGCGCCCACCCGGAGCGTGTCGCTGCAGCAGGGCGCGGTGGTGATCCCGCAGCAGCGCGGCGCCGGGGAGCCGGAGGACGTGGCGTCCGCCCAGCTGGACTGAGCGGCCGGGCCCCGGGCGGCCGGCGTCCGCGGCCCGCCCGGTGACCTGCGCCTTCCGCGCCCGCGGAGCGGGACTGCGGCCGCCGCGCGGGACAGCGGGCGCCCGGCTGGGCGGTGGGCGGGCGACCGGACGCCCCTCCTCCGCGCGGACCCCTGTCGAACAGACCCCCGGCACGAGATATCTTGATGTCGAGCAATGTTGCAGACGTGGAGCGGAGCACCCGGTGACTGACTCGACCATCATCTATACGCACACTGACGAGGCCCCCGCCCTGGCGACCTATTCGTTCCTGCCGGTGGTCCAGGCGTACGCCTCGCAGGCGGGTGTCGCCGTGCAGACGCGGGACATCTCGCTGGCCGGCCGCATCATCGCCGTGTTCCCGGAGTACCTCACCGAGGACCAGCGCATCCCGGACGCCCTGGCCGAGCTGGGCGAGCTGGCCAAGACGCCCGCGGCCAACATCATCAAGCTGCCGAACATCTCGGCGTCCATCCCGCAGCTCAAGGCCGCCGTCGCCGAGCTCCAGGGCCAGGGCTACGCGCTGCCGGACTACCCGGACGACCCCAGGACCGACGAGGAGCGGGAGATCCAGGCCCGCTACGACAAGGTCAAGGGCTCCGCCGTGAACCCGGTCCTGCGCGAGGGCAACTCCGACCGCCGTGCCCCCGCCTCGGTCAAGAACTACGCCAAGAACCACCCGCACCGCATGGGTGCCTGGACGGCCGAGTCCAGGACCAACGTGGCCACCATGGGCGTGGACGACTTCCGCTCCACCGAGAAGTCCGTGGTGATCTCCGAGGCCGGCGCGCTGCGGATCGAGCTCAAGGGCGACGACGGCTCCACCACCGTGCTGCGTGAGTCCGTACCCGTCCAGGCCGGCGAGGTCGTCGACGCCTCCGTGATGCGCGTCGCCGCGCTGCGCGAGTTCCTCGCCGCGCAGGTCGCCCGCGCCAAGCAGGAGGGCGTGCTGTTCTCCGTGCACCTGAAGGCCACGATGATGAAGGTCTCCGACCCGATCATCTTCGGTCACGTGGTGCGCGCCTTCTTCCCGAAGACGTTCGCCCAGTACGGCGACAAGCTCGCCGCGGCCGGCCTGACCCCGAACGACGGTCTCGGCGGCATCTTCAAGGGCCTGGAGTCCCTGCCCGAGGGGGCCGAGATCAAGGCCTCCTTCGACGCCGAGCTCGCCGAGGGCCCGGCCCTGGCGATGGTCGACTCCGACAAGGGCATCACCAACCTGCACGTGCCGTCCGACGTGATCGTCGACGCCTCGATGCCGGCCATGATCCGCACCTCCGGCCACATGTGGGGCCCGGACGGCCAGGAGGCCGACACCATCGCGGTCATCCCGGACTCCTCCTACGCGGGCGTCTACCAGGCCGTGATCGACGACTGCCGCGCCAACGGCGCCTACGACCCGTCGACCATGGGCTCCGTCCCGAACGTCGGCCTCATGGCGCAGAAGGCCGAGGAGTACGGCAGCCACGACAAGACCTTCGAGATCCCGGTCACCGGCACGGTCCGCCTGGTCGACCAGGCGGGGAACGTCGTCATCGAGCAGACCGTGTCCGCCGGTGACATCTTCCGCGCCTGCCAGACCAAGGACGCGCCGATCAAGGACTGGGTGAAGCTGGCCGTCACCCGCGCCCGGGCCACCGGTGACCCGGCGGTGTTCTGGCTGGACGCCACCCGCGCCCACGACGCCAACCTGATCGAGAAGGTCAACGCCTACCTGTCGGAGCACGACACCGAGGGCCTGGACATCCGCGTCCTGTCCCCCGTCGAGGCGGCCAGGCTGTCGGTGGAGCGCATCCGCCGCGGTGAGAACACCATCTCCGTCACCGGAAACGTGCTGCGCGACTACCTCACCGACCTGTTCCCGATCCTGGAGCTGGGCACCAGCGCCAAGATGCTGTCGGTCGTCCCGCTGATGGCGGGCGGCGGCCTGTTCGAGACCGGCGCCGGCGGCTCCGCGCCCAAGCACGTGCAGCAGCTGGTCAAGGAGAACTACCTGCGCTGGGACTCCCTGGGCGAGTTCTTCGCGCTGGTGCCGTCCCTGGAGCAGTACGCGCAGGCCACGGGCAACACCCGCGCCCAGGTGCTGGCCGACACGCTCGACCGGGCCACGGCGACCTTCCTCAACGAGGACAAGTCCCCGACCCGGCGCGTCGGCGGCATCGACAACCGCGGCAGCCACTTCTACCTGTCCCTGTACTGGGCGCAGGAGCTGGCCGGGCAGACCGACGACGCGGAGCTGGCCAAGGCCTTCGCCCCGCTCGCCGAGACGCTCTCCGCCAACGAGCGGAAGATCGTGGACGAGCTGGTCGCCGTGCAGGGCAAGCCGGCCGAGATCGGCGGCTACTACCAGCCCGACCCGGCGAAGGCGGCGGCGGTCATGCGTCCGTCGGCCACCTGGAACGAGGCCCTCGCGTCCCTGAGCTGACGCTCCGGCCCTGCGGGCCGCCCGTCTCCCGCTCCGCCCCGACCGGTGCACCGTCCGGCCGGGGCGGAGCCGCGTACGGCGCCGCACCGGCACCCGGCCGCGCCCCCACCGGCACCGGAATAACGCCCGGCCGTGCCCCGCCCCGCACCGCCCCGCACCGCAACCCGGTCCGCGCACCCCGTGCGCCACGGCGAAACCCGGTCCACGCACGCCGTACCGCCCACCGGCACCCGGTCCGCGCCCGGCCGTGCCCCGTCCCCGCCGCCCCGACGACCCCCGGAGCCGCCGATGACCACCTCCCCGCCGACCTCCTTCGAGCTGCTGCCCGGGGCCGGGGATTCGCCCGTGCTGCTGCACGTGCCGCACGCCGCCCGGCGCATCCCGCCGGACGTGCGGGCCGGCGTCGTCCTGGGCGACGAGGCGCTGGAGACGGAGCTGGACCACATCACCGACGCGCACACCGAACGGATCGCCGCCGGGGCGGCCGAGGCGGCCGGGACCGCGCCCTGGCGGTTCGTCAACCGGCTGTCGCGGCTGGTGGTCGATCCGGAGCGGTTCCCGGACGAGCGCGAGGAGATGCTCGCCGTCGGCATGGGCGCCGTCTACACCAGGACCACGCACGGGGCCCGGCTGCGGGCCCCCGGCTTCGATCCCGGACCGCTCGTCGAGCGGTACTTCCGGCCCTACGCGCGGGCGATGACCGAGGCCGTCGCCGGGCGGCTGGCCGCGGCCGGACGGGCCGTCGTGCTGGACGTGCACTCCTACCCGAGTGTCCGGCTGCCCTACGAGCTGCACGGGAAGGGGCCGCGGCCGGCCGTCTGCCTCGGCACCGACCCTTACCACACCCCGCCCGCGCTGCTCGCCGCGGCGCGGGAGGCGTTCGCGGGGATCGGCGAGGTCGGGCTCGACACCCCGTTCAGCGGGACGTACGTGCCGCTGGAGTACTACCGGGCCGAGCCCCGGGTCGGCGCGCTGATGGTGGAGATCCGCCGGGACACGTACCTGCGCGAACCCGGCGGCCCGCCGGGACCGGGGCTGTCCCGGCTCGCCTCGGCGCTGGCGCGGCTGGTGGACGCCGTCACCCGGTGACCCCGGCCGGGGTGCCCCGCGGCACCCCGGCCGCGAGCCCGGCATGACCGACGAGACACCCCTGGTCTCCTGAGCCAGGGGACTAGGCCCGCAGCCACTCCGTGACGACCACCTCGCCGTCGGTGCGCAGCCGGAGCGCGAAAGGGCCGGCCGGGGCCACGGTGCCCGCGAAGCGGCCCATGGCGTCGGCCGTGAGGGTGTCCGGCGCGGCCGGCTGCGGGCCGCCCAGCACCTCGATCCGGGCCGGCTGCGGCGGCAGCAGCTGCCCCATCAGCCCTTGCGCGGTGACTTCGACGTCGACGGTCAGGTCGCCGCTGCGGAAGGTCAGCATCCGCGGCGCGTCCGTCACCCCCCGCACGGGGAGGGCGTCGACCAGCGAGTCGAAGGTGAGCTCGGCGAGCCGCGCGTCGAGGTCGTGCAGCGCGAAGGCGTCGACGGCGATCCGGCGCAGCTCGGCCGGCACCGGGTCCAGCACGGCGGCGGCGCCCCGCAGCTCCTCCTCCAGCGGCCCGCCGTCGAACTCCGCGTCGGGCAGGGCGTCTTCGGCGCCGTCGAAGGCGTCGTCGTGGTCGGCGTTCACAGTACTCCCCGTGCGTCGAGTCGGGCCCGCAGGCGCCGCAGACAGCGCTGGCGCAGCGGCCCGATGCTGCCGACGGCGATGCCCAGGGCGGCGGACACCTCCTGGTAGCTGGGCGGCGGCGAGGCCATGAGCACCCGCAGCAACTGCCGGCAGCGCTCCCCCAGTTCCTCGAACTCCTGCCACAGCCGCCGGATGCGCTCGCTCTCGGCGGCCGCCTCCTCCCAGTCGATCACCGTCTGCTCGGGCGTGCGGTCCTCGCTGACCCGGTCCAGCAGCTGCGGATCGTCGGTCGGCGTGGTCCGGCGCAGGCTCTTGAGCACCTTCAGGCTCTCGTGCCGCGCGGTGCTCGCCAGCCAGGACCCGGCCTTCTGCGGTTCCCGGATCCGCCCCAGGTGCTGGGCGAAGCGGAACCAGACGGTCTGGTAGACCTCGTGTGCGTCGGCGTCGGAGAGCCGGTGGGCGCGCGCCACCGACCACACCAGCGGGCTCAGCCCTTCCACCAGCGCTTTCCAGGCCGCCGCGTCACCGTCGACGGCGGACTGGACGAGCGCGCCGACATCTGCACGGTCCACGGCCCCACCCCTCGTGTACGGCCAGTCATCGTACGCCGTGGCGGGGACCGTCAGCGCCCTCACGCCGCCGGACCGGCGGTGCCGGCCGGCCCGGGGCGCCAGGTCGGCGGCCGCAGGGCGGGCACGACGGCCCCGCGCACCTCCGCGAAGGCGGTGTTGCCGGCCAGCAGCTGCCGCCGGGCGGCACGCGGGTCGGGCTCCTTGTGGGCGACCATGTGGGAGGCGATCATTCCGGCCACCAGGGGGGTGGCGAAGGAGGTGCCGCTCCAGTTCGCGAGCCCCTCGAACATCACCTGGTCCGGCGTGCCCGGCCCGGCCTCGTCGTCGCTGAGCACCCCGGTGTGCCGGGGGGACTGGCAGGTGCAGGCGTAGCTGAAGCCGTAGCGGCAGGCGTCGTAGGTGGAGTGCTGGTAGACGTACGGGACGGGCCGGGTGAAGCCGGTGAGGGCGCTGGTGAGGCGCTCGCCGGGGGCGTAGACCTTCACCCAGGGGCCGTGGTTGCTGAAGCAGGCGCCGAACTCGCCGTCGCTGCGCAGCGCCCCGACCGACAGGACGGTGCCGGCGTACTCCGGCAGGTCGGCGTAGGCGGCCGGCCAGAACGGGGTGGCGCTGCCGTTGTTGCCGGCGGCGGCGACCAGCAGGGTGCGCCGGGCGCGCAGCTCCTCCATGAAGGCCTGCACGCCGAGCAGGCCGTCGGTGCGGCCGTTGGAGGTGCCGGCGGACAGGCTGATGATGTCGGGCCAGCCGCCGGCGTCGACGGCCTCGAAGAGCTTGTCGCCGAACTCCGACTCCAGCACGGCGCCCGCGTCGTTCAGCGCGTTGCTGACGGTGAGGTCGGTGTTGGGCGCGACGGCGGCGACCAGTCCGCCGATGAACGTGCCGTGCCCGACGTACTGCCGCAGGACGCCGTCGTCGTCGCACTCCTTGATCTGGAGGTCGCCCTTGGCGCGGGCCAGCAGCGGGTAGGAACGGCAGTCGCGCATCAGGCCGGTGTCGATCACCAGCACGCCGACGGCGGTGTCCGGGTCGTGGAGTCCCTCGGCGGGGGCGGGGTTGGGCTGCTCGGTGGGCTGGGCGGGCACGGGCTCGTCGCCGGGGCAGGCGTTGACCGCGATGTGCACCACGTGGTTGCGGCTGACCAGCCGGTGGCCGGCGCGCCCCTCCGCCGCGCGCAGCGCCCGCAGGGCGCTCGCGACGGCCCGGTCGCCGCCGCGGTCTCCCCGGCCGGGGTCGCCGACCCGGATCCGGGTGATGCCGGAGCGGTTGGTCTGCGCGCTCACCCGGCGCACGTCCTCCCCGACCAGCCCGGCGGTCGCGGTGAAGTGGGCGCGCACGGTGTCCTCGACGACCCGGGCCTCCTCGCCGTCGCGGGCGAGCACGACACCCTTCTCGTACAGGAATTCGGCGGAGTCGTCCGGACCCATCGCGAGCGGGACGTCGGGCATCGAGCGCTGGATGTGGTCGAACTGCTCGCGGAAACGCTGTGGTGCCATGGCCGGGTCCTCCCACTGGAGCATTGGTCGCCAACTAGAGCAGCTGGGCCGCTGATTGATACAGAGACAAACCGGTGTGGCACGGTTCCGGGGCCACTACCATCCGAGGGGTGACAGCGGGAAGCGAGTCGGTTCTCGAACTGCTGCCGATGGTGTTCGCCGCTCCGAACGACGCGCTGGCCGGGGCGGAGCGGGTGCTCGGCACCGATCCGCCGCCGTTGCACGCCTCCGTCGCGCACCAGGTGATCGGCATCTGGCAGCGGGACTTCGGTGATCTGCGGATCGCCCTGGACCACCTGCGGCGCGCCCGCGATCTGGCGGCGCGCGCGGAGTCGGCCGAGCGGGAGGCGGACGTCCTCGGCACGCTCGGGGTGGCACTGGTGCACGCGGGCCGCACCCGGCAGGGGCTGGCCGCGTTCGAGCGGGGCGTGGTGCGCGGCACGGGGCACACCCGCGCGCGGGTGCTGTACCGCCGGGCGTACGTCTGGTGGGTGCTGGGCCACCACCGCGAGGCCCTGGAGGACGTCCGCCGGGCGATCCCGGTGCTGCGGCAGGCGGACGACGTGATCTGGACGGCCCGGGCGCTGACGCTGCGGGCGACCGTGCATCTGGCGCTGGGCTCGGTGGAGCGGGCCGACGCCGACTTCACGGCCGCGGAGCGGCTGTGGGACACCACCGGGCAGGAGCACGACAAGGCGGACGCGGTGGAGAGCCGGGGCCTCGCCGCCTTCCGGTCGGGCGACATCCCGGCGGCGCTGCGGCTGCTGGACGAGGCGCAGGAGCGGTACGCCAAGCTCGGCACGCCCTCCTTCATGCTGGACATCCGGCGCTGCGAGGTGCTGATGGCGGCCGGGCTGGCGCCGGAGGCGCTGGCCGAGGCGGACGCGGCGACCGGGGTGCTGGACGGCATCGGCGGGCAGTCCACCCGCAAGGCGGAGCTGCTGCTCGTCGCCGCCCGCGCGGCCCGGCTGGCGGGCGATCCGCACACGGCGATCGCGCGGGCGGCGCTGGCCGTGCGGCTGTTCGCCGCGCAGCGGCGCACCTGGTGGGAGACGCACGCCCGGCTGGTGCTGATCGAGGCCCGGGTGGCCGCCGGGCGCCGCTCGGGCCGGCTGGTCGCGGACGCCGCCGCGGTGGCCGAGCGGCTGGCCGCGTTCGGGGCGCCGGCCGCGCCGGAGGCGTCGCTGCTCGCGGGCCGGATCGCGCTGGAGCTGGGGTGGCGCACGGACGCCGAGCGGCATCTCGCGGTCGCCGCCCGCAGCAGGCACACGGGCCCGCCGCCGGCCCGGGTGACGGGCTGGGTGGCGCAGGCCCTGCGTGCGCGGGCCGCCGGTTCCCGCCGGGGGGTGCTGGAGGCGTGCCGGCGCGGGCTCGACGTGCTGGACGACCACCGGATGACGCTCGGCGCCTCGGAGCTGCGGGCGCGCGCCACCGAGCAGGGGGCGGAGCTGGCGGCGCTGGCGCAGCAGGCCGGCCTGGCCGGCGGTGAGCCGCGGCGGCTGCTGGTGTGGAGCGAGCGGTGGCGGGCGACGGTGCTGTCGGCGCCGCCCACCCGGCCCCCGGCCGATCCGGTGCTGGTGCGCTCCCTGACCGCCTTCCGGGAGATCGCCGCCCGCGCGGAGGCGGCCCGCATGGAGGGCCGTCCGGTGCCGGCGCTGGAGCGGGAGCAGCGGCGCCTGGAGCGGGAGGTCCGCTCGCGCACCCTGCACATGCGGGGCGACTCGCCCCATGACGGGCACCGGTTCGACGTGGGCCGGCTGCTGGCGCGGCTCGGGGACACGCGGCTGGTGGAGCTGGCCGTGCTGGACGGGCGGGTGCACGTGCTGCTGTGCGGTCAGGGACGGGTGCGGCGGTTCGAGGCGGGGCTGCTGGCGGAGGCGGAGACCGAGGCCGAGTACGTCCAGGCCGGGCTGCGGCGGCTCGCCCACCCGGGCGCGGAGGGGCGGCTGCCGGTGGTGGAGGCGGCGGGGCGGCGGCTGGAGGAGCTGCTGCTCGGCCCGGCCGCGGGGCAGCTGGGGTCCGGGCCGGTCGTGGTGGTGCCGCCGGCCCGGCTGCACCGGGTGCCGTGGGCGCTGCTGCCGTCGCTGCGGGAGCGGGTGCTGAGCGTGTCGCCGTCGGCGAGCAGCTGGCTGCGGGCCCGGGAGACCGAGCCGCCGCCGGGCGGGCGGCACGTCCTGGTCCGCGGGCCCGGGCTGGCGACCGGGGGCGCGGAGGTGCCCGAGGTCGCCGACCGGTACGGCAGGCCGACCGTGCTGGAGCACGACGAGGCCCGCGTCCCGCGCGTGCTGGAGGAGCTCGACGGGGCGGCCCTCGCCCATATCGCCGCGCACGGCACCTTCCGCGCGGACAGCCCGCTGTTCTCCGCGCTGCGGATGGCCGACGGGCCGCTCATCGTGCACGATCTCGAACGCCTGGGCCGCAGTCCCTACCGCATCATCCTCTCCAGCTGCGACACCGCCCGCCTGGCCACGGTCGGCGCCGACGAACTTCTCGGCCTGGTCACCGCGTTGCTCCCGCTGGGCACGGCGGGCGTCGTCGCGAGCAGCGCGCCCGTGAACGACGCCGCCGTCGTCCCCCTGATGCTCGCCCTGCACCAGGGCCTGGCCGCCGGCCTCGGCCTGGCCGAGGCCCTGCGCGACGCCCGCGCCGCCCTGCCGGGGGACGCGGTCCACCAGGCGACGGGGTGGGCGTTCACGGCGTTCGGGGCGGCGTGACCCGGGCGGCCGGGGCCGGTCCGCGCGGTTGCCGTCCGCCCGGCGCCGCCGGGAACGGCCGGACCGGCCCTACGCCGGCTGCGCGTCCGGCAGTTCCACCAGCCACGGCAGGGCCGCCCGGTCGCCGGCGCCGAGGCGGGCGTAGGCGCTGTAGAGGTGGTTGCCGACGGTCCGGACGGAGAGGGTGAGCTGCTCGGCGATCTGGCGGTTGCTGAGGCCGGCGGCCGCGAGGGTGACGATCTGCCGCTGGCGGGCGGTGAGTCCACCGAGCGCGAGGCCGGACAGGGCGGGGGTGCGGGCGCCCTGGCAGCGCCGGGCGAGGGCGACGGCGCGGGTGCGGGCGGTGCGCGCGGCGCGCGGGTCGCGGTGCGCCCGTACCGCCTGGGCGTGCGCCTCGGCGGCGAACAGCAGGAAGCCGCGCTCCTCCAGCCGGCCGGCGGCCCGGTCCAGGGCGGGTCCGTCGCCGCGGGCCAGCGCGTCGGGGTGCTCGGCGAAGACGCCGTGCAGCCGGCCGGCGGCGCCCTCCGGCGCGCCGAGCCGTACGGCCTCGTACGCGCTGTCCGCGTCGACCGCCGCCAGCGCCCGGCCCAGGTCGCCGCGCGCGGCCGCCGCCCAGACGGCCGCGGCGCCGCTCTCCCCTTCCTGCCCGTCCGGGGCCGGTACGCCCGACTGGGCGGTGGCGAGGTGCAGTTCGGTCCGGCACGACGCGTCGCCCGGCGTGGCCTGCAGCCCCTCCCGCGCCCATGCCGCGGCCTCCCGCAGCCGGCCCGCGAGCCGCGCGCACCGCGCCCGCACGGCGGCGTACCCGGCCGGCACCGGGACGCCCTCGGCCACCAGCCACTCCCCCACGGGCGTCGCCGGCGGCCGTACGTCGGCCTGCTCGACGCGGCGCAGCAGCACCGTCCGTTCCGCGGCGAGGGCGGCGTCGCACCGGCCGGGCGCGCCCGCCAGGCGCCGGGCGCGCAGCTTCCCGGCCGTGGCCCGCAGGACGGGGCCGAGCAGCGGGTGGGCGAGGCGGACGGCGCCGTGGTCGTCGACGTGCACCAGGCCGTCGTGTTCGAGGCGTTCGAGGATGCCGAGGCCGAGGGAGTCCAGGGGAAGCGGGAGGGGTTCGGCGAAGGCGAGGCGGTCGAGGGTCTCGCGTTCGGCGGGCGCGGTGCGGTCCAGGGCGGGCCCGACCCGGTCGCGGACCGTCGCGGTGACCGGCACCGGGCCGCGCCACGCCCGCTCGTCCGTGCCCGGGACGGGGGTGAACAGCCCGCCGTCGCGCACCGCGCCGAGCAGGTCGCGCAGCAGCCGCAGGTCGCCCTGGCCGAGCCGGCGCAGCCGGTGCGCGGTGAGCGGCTCCAGCGGGCCGCCCGCGCCGAGGGCGAGGAGTTCCTCCGTCTCCCGCGCGGGCAGCGGCTCCAGGGCGAGCCGGGGCAGCAGCTCGCCGGTCCACAGCCGGGACACCGCGCCGGGCACGGGCGCGGCGTCCCGGGCGACGACCAGCAGGCGGGTGCGGCCGTGCACGGCGAGCTGGTGGACCAGGGCGGCGGAGGCGTCGTCGAGCAGGTGCGCGTCGTCGACCAGCAGCAGCCGCACGCCGGACAGCAGGCGCACCGCCCGGTGCAGGGTGACCTGCTCGGGCAGCAGGTGGGCGAAGGCCGCGAAGGGGATGCCGCGGGTCTCGGGCGTGCCGGCCGCCCGGACGCAGTCGGTGCCGCGGACGGCCTCGGTGACCAGGCGGGACTTGCCGCACCCGGCGGGTCCGGTCACCACGATGCCGGGCCGGCCGGCCGCGAGCGAGCGGCGCACCAGGGCGAGTTCCTCCTCCCGGCCGGTGAACGGCCAGGGCAGCTCCAGCGTCTTCGCATCCTGTTCGTAAGTCGTCACGTCAACTAGAGCGTCCCTACTCACTCCTGATACAGGGCGACTTGAGTAGCCCCCGACTCAGGCGTCCCGTGGGCGGTCGGCGGCAGTCTGTGCGCATGCCCGGACGCTACTGCTCCCTCGCGCAGGCGTCGGCCCCCGTCTTCGCTCCGGGGCTGACCGCCGAGCGGCGCGGTGCGCTCGCCGGCGGCCGCCGGATGTGGGTCAACGGCACGGTGCTGCACTACTACTTCTTCGCCGGCGACACCGACGGCTCCGTCATCCCCGTGCCGGGGACCGCGGAGACCCGGCGGGTGCCGTGGGGCGGGGCCAAGGAGCAGCAGGACGTCGTCCGGGAGTGCTTCGAGGAGTGGCAGGGCCTGGGCATCGGCGTCACCTTCCGCGAGGTCGACGACCGGGCGGAGGCCGAGCTGCGGATCGGCTTCCAGCCGGGCGACGGCTCGTGGTCGACCGTGGGCCGGGACGCGCTGCGGGTCGGGCTGGGCGAACGGACGATGAACTTCGGCTGGGACCTGACCGGGCCGCAGGAGCGCGGGACGGCCCTGCACGAGATCGGGCACGCGCTCGGGATGCTGCACGAGCACCAGAGCCCGTTCGCCGGTATCCACTGGGACGACGAGGCCGTCTACGACGAGCTGGCGGGCCCGCCGAACTTCTGGAACCGCGACCGTACCTTCCTGAACATCCTGCGCAAGCTCGACCCGGACGAGGTCAACGGCTCCGTCTGGGACCCGCAGTCGATCATGGAGTTTCCGTTCCCGCCGGGGCTGATCCTGGAGCCCGAGCAGTTCCGCGCGGGGCTGAACCCGCCCGGCGCGCTCTCCGCCCTGGACAAGGAGTTCGTCCTGCGCTGGTACCCGCCGGCCGGCCCGGCGCACCGGCCGCCCGCGCTGGAGCCGTTCCGTTCGGCGCCGCTCGGCCTGGGGCCGGGCGGGCAGGCCGACTTCGTCCTCGAGCCGCCGCAGACCCGCGCGTACACGGTGGCCGCCTTCGGCGACAGCGACACCGTCGTGGTGGTCTTCGAGGAGCGGGACGGCGAACCCCGCTACCTGGCCGGGCAGGACGACGGGGGCACGCCCGGCAACGCCGCTGTCCGGGCCCGGCTCGTCAAGGGCCGCCGCTACTTCGTCCGTGTGCGCCTGTACTCCTCGTGGGGTCCGGGCGAGACGGCGGTCATGTGCTGGTGAGCGCCGGGCCCCGCGCCACACGGACGGCTGGACCACAGTCCGGCACCGGGGGAGCGGTCGGGGTCCGTCACCTTCGGGGGAGGGTGACGGGCTCCGACCACGCCACGGCGCGCGTCGGGGCCCGGGGGCCTCGGAGCACCGGGCGGGGGTACCCGTGGGGGTACACCGTCCCGTACCGGAGGAGATCCCCATGCGTTCGCCCCGGCAGACCGCCGCTTCCTACACCCGCGGCGACACCGCCCTGCTCGTGGCCGGCGGATACGCCGCCCTCGTCGTCGCTGTCGCCGCCTGGCTGGGCACGCTGAGCGCGGCGGGCGACGCGGGCCTGGGCGGGGTGTGGCTGATCGCCCTGACCCTGCCCGTGTCGATCCCCCTGCTGGCGATACCCGCCTCGCCCGCGGCGTACGTCGCGATGCTGGCCGCCGGCGGCCTGGCCCAGGCCTGGGTCGTGTGGCGGCTGCTGCGCGGCCGGCGGGCCCGCTGACGTGGGGCCGTGTCACACCGGTGACAGCCGGTAGCAGCCGTCGGCCGTGGCGCCGTCCGGCGCGCGGCCGGCCGGTACGTCGTCGCGGAAGTCCCGGTGGACGAACTGCCCGGTCTTCGCGAAGGCCTCCTCGGCGACCAGGAGACAGAAGCGGCTCGTGAGGGGTCCGCGCCCACTGGCCCGCTCCAGGGTCGGCCACCCCTCGTACCGGCCGGGTGCGAAGTTCCGTCCGACGGCGTCGAACAGCGTCAGCGGCTGCTGGGGACGGTCGCGGCTCACCACCAGCGGGCTCGGGTCCGCCACCCGCTGGCAGGTCAGCGTCCTCGTCTTCGCCTCGTAGCTGAAGGAGCCGGTCCCGTCCCGGAAGAAGGCGGGGGGTCCACCGCTCTCGCGTACCGGTTCCACGCTGAGCCCGGCCCCCGAGGGTCGCGAGGCGGACGCCCTTCCGACAGGGCGAGGGCCACCAGTCCCCGCGGCCGTGTTGGTCCACGAGTGGGCGAGGTCGAAGCGCTTGCGAGACCGCTCCGGCGCGCGACGCGGGGAGTCGTCTTCATCGGACGCCATGGACGCGTCCATGACCGGCCGGGTGGGGCACGGAGCGATGGGCCCGGACGGGGGACGGCGAGGGCCTTGCCCCACCCCAGTGGGGCAAGGCCCTCTCTCGCACCGTCGGGACGACAGGATTTGAACCTGCGACCCCTTGACCCCCAGTCAAGTGCGCTACCAAGCTGCGCCACGTCCCGGTGCGCCGGCACCCGGGTTCCGGGTGAACGCGCAGGTAAACCCTACCTCATACGGCGCGGCGACCGGTTCGCGCGAACAGCAGCGCGGGCCCGCCCGCCCGGGGCCGCCCGCCCGGCTACTCGCCGGTGCCGGGCTCGCCCGCGCCCGTGTAGAACGCGGTGGTGCGGTCCGCCGCCGCGCGCGCCGCCCGCTCGGGCTCGCCGGACGCCACGCTCGCGGCGTACCAGGCGTCGCTGCTGAGGGTCGCGAAGCGGACGCCCTCCTCGGACATCGACCAGGCCTCCGCCTCGGCGGGGTCGACGGCGGGTGCGCCGGAGAGGTGGCGGGCGAGGCCCATGACCGCCAGGTCCCAGCCGACGCCGACCGCGCCGGGCCCGAACTGCGCCCACCGCTCGTCGTCGACGTGGGCGATGTGCTCCAGCCGGAAGCGGGTGCGCCCGTCGCCCTCGGGGGTGAGGCGCAGCTCGATCCAGCTGACCTCGCCGCCGTACTCCCAGGTCGCGAAGAAGCTCCTGGGCGGGTCGCAGCGCTCGACGGTGCCGGAGGCGTTGCCCTGCACCTGGTAGCGGCCGCCGAGCCGGAGCTCGCCGGTGACCGGGGCGAACCAGCGGGGCAGGCGCTCGGGGTCGGTGCAGGCGTCCCAGACGTCGTCGAGCGGGGCGTCGTAGGTCTGGCTCACGGTGACCACGCGGGCCTCGCCGGCCTGGAAGACGCGCCGGCCGACCTGGCGGCGCACGGCGTTGATCTGGTGGGTGACGTCCGTCATGTGGTTCTCCTCGGGGGGTCGTCGGCGCCGCGCAGCCGGCGCTCGCGCCCGCCACGGGCCAGCTCGGTGGCCAGGGCGTCCAGGCGTGGGGTCCAGAAGCGGCGGAACCGGTCGAGCCAGGCGTCGACGTCCCGCAGCGGCGCGGAGCGCACCGCGTACAGGCGGCGGGTGCCCTCGGGGCGGACCGTCGCGAAGCCGTTCTCCCGCAGCACCTTCAGATGCTGTGAGACCGCGGGCTGGGATATCCCGAACTCCGCCCGGACGACCTCGCCGACCGCACCGGAGGTCATCTCGCCGTCGGCCAGCAGTTCCAGGATGCGGCGCCGGACGGGGTCGCCGAGCACATCGAAGGCGTGCATGGCGGCAAACGTATCAGCCTCCGCTTATATAAGCGAGAGGCGATAGAAGGGCCCGGAAGCTGAGCGACTCGGGCGGGAGCGTCCTCGGCACGGGGACGGCCCCCGACGCCGTTCACCACCGCGCACAGGCCGGAGGCCGGGGTCGGCGGGCAGGTCGGCGGCGAGGAAGCAGGCGCCCTGGGAGGTGCCGCCCGGCATCAGCAGACAGGGCACCGCCTGGAACGTCATGAGCCCGCCTCCCCGCCCGCGTGCTCCCCCAAGGGCGGGCCGGAGTACTCCTCGTAGGAGACGTACGTGACGCCGAGCCGCTCCAGCGTGCCGCGCAGCCCGTAGCGGTCCAGTCCCAGTTCGCCGTCGAGGAACGCGGCCCGCGCCTCGGCCTCCTCCGCCTCCCGGGCCTCGGACTTCCGCACCGTCTCGCGGGCGCGTTCGCGCGGGACGACGACCACGCCGTCGTCGTCGGCGAGGATCACGTCCCCCGGGCGCACGACCTGGCCGCCGATGGCGACCGGCACGTTGACCGAGCCGCCGGTGGCCTTCACCGTGCCCTGCGCGGACACGGCCCGCGCCCACGCGGGGAAGCCCAGTTCGCGCAGCTCCTGGGTGTCGCGAAGGCCCGCGTTGATGACCAGGCCCCGTACGCCGCGCTGCCGCAGGGCGGTCGCGAACAGCTCGCCGGCCATGCCGTCGGTGGACGGGGAGGTGGTGGTGACGACCAGGATGTCGCCCGCACCGCACTGCTCGACGGCGGCATGGATCATGAGGTTGTCTCCGGGCCAGCCGAGCACGGTGACGGCGGTGCCCGCGACCCGCACGCCCTGCTGGATGGGGCGCAGCTCGGTGCCGAGCAGGCCGGTGCGGCCCATCGCCTCGCTGACGGTGGCCACGCCGAAGCCGGCCAGCGCCGCGACGTCCTCCGCGTCGGCCTTCGGCGGGTTGGTGACGATCACGCCGCTCATGCCGGCTCCTTGGCGATCTGGTGGTGGGGGCGCAGGGTGCGCCTCGGTCATGGTGTGGCGGGCGGGGCCCAGGCGGGGGCCCGCGTCGCGTTTGATCCGGACGCCGCGCCGCACCGCGAGGTCCGTGCGGTAGTCCCACAGGTGCGGTGGGGCGGCAGGGCACTCCCTGCCTTGCCGGAGTGGTGGGCACCCGCCCCGCGTGCGTCAGTCGCGCAGCGCGTCGATCACGCCGGCGAGGTGGGCCCGGACGGCCGTCTCGGCCGCCTGCGGGTCCCTGGCCCTGATCGCCTCGATCAGGGCCAGATGCTCGTTCAGGGACCGCTGCGGGCGCCCCGGCCGCAGCGCCAGCCGGAAGCGGTGGCGCACCAGTCGGGCGTCGAGCCGCTCCAGCAGCTCCACGGCCGTGGCCTGGCCGGAGAACTCCCGGATGCGGGCGTGCAGGTCGTGGTCGAGGTCGGCGTACGTCAGCGGCTCGCCGTCGGCGACGGCCTTGGTCATGGCCGTGCCGAGGTCGGTCAGTACGCCGAGCTGCTCGTCGCCGGCCGCGACGGCCGCCTTCGCCGCGCACAGCCCTTCCAGGGCCATGCGGCACTCCGTGAGGGCGACCGCTTCGTCCACGGTCACCGGCCGCACCCGCGAACCGCGGTTGCGGATCCGCTCGACCAGGCCCTGTGCCTCCAGATCGATCAGTGCCGCCCGGATGCTCGCCCGGGTCACCCCGAACTGCTCGGCGAGTTCGTTCTCCACCAGCCGCTGCGCCGGTGCCATCTCGCCGCGCAGGATCGCCTGCCGCAGCCGCGTCGACGCGAGCCGTTTGGCGTGCTCTCCGGTGCTCGGACGGCCTTCTTCCGGCATCGCGCCCCTCCCTCGGTGAGTGCCTGTCGAACGTAGATCCGGCCGAACAAAATTGTCAACAACTGTGTTGGACTTTTTGGCGCACCTCCGGTTCAGGTTCGCGGTGCTCAGCGGGGCGGCGACGATCGAGGGGGGCCGGCGGGGCCACGCTGCGGGCCGGACCGGGCGGCATGGCCGTGCTGCGCGGGGGCGACCGCACCGCACGGACGGTGCACGGCACGCTCCACCAGGCGTACGCCGTCGACCTGCCCGGCGTTGACAGCGGGGCGGGCGGCCGCTGATCGTGGCCGGGGCAGCCGTGCACCGACCGAGAGGGGCGCTGTCATGGGGACGCTCGGGGTCGCCGTCGTCGGGTTCGGCTGGATGGGCCGGGTGCACACCCGGGCGTACGCCCGCCTGCCGCACCACTACCCGGACCTCCCCCTGCGCCCCGAGCTGCTGGCCGTCGCCGAGGAGGTGCCCGGCCGGGCCGAGCGGGCCGCCGAGCAGTACGGGTTCGCCACCGCGACCCGGGACTGGCGCGCGGTGGCCGCCGACCCGCGCGTGCGGGCGGTCAGCGTCACCACGCCGAACTTCCTGCACCGCGAGATCGGCGTGGCGATGGCCGAGGCCGGCAAGCACCTGTGGATCGAGAAGCCGGTCGGCCTGACGGCCGAGGACGCCCGCGCGGTGGCCGGCGCGGTGGCCGGTGCCGGAGTGCGGGGCGCGGTCGGCTTCACCTACCGCAACGCGCCCGCCGTCGAGACCGCCCGCGAGCTGATCGCCGCCGGGGAGCTGGGCACGGTCACCCATGCCCGGTTCCGGCTGTTCAGCGACTACGCGGCCCACCCCGACTCCGCCCTGACCTGGCGGTACGAGCGGGCGCGGGGCGGCAGCGGAGTCCTGGGCGACCTGGCCTCGCACGGCGCCGACCTGGCCCGCTTCCTGCTCGGCGACATCGCGTCGCTCGTCGCCGACACGGCCGTCTTCGTCCCGGAGCGGGCCCGCCCCGCCGCCGCCACCGCCGGCCACTCCCGCGCCGCCGGCGGCGTGCCCGGCCGGGTCGAGAACGAGGACTACGCGAGCTGCCTCCTGCGCTTCGCCTCCGGCGCCCGGGGCGTCCTGGAGGCCTGCCGGGTCTCGGTGGGCGAGCAGAACGCCTACGGCTTCGAGGTGCACGGCACCAGGGGCGCGGTGCGGTGGGACTTCCGGCGCATGAACGAACTGGGGGTCGGCCGGGGCACCGCCTACCAGGACCAGCCCCTCAGCACGGTGTACGTCGGCCCGGGCCACGGCGAGTTCGCCGCGTTCCAGCCGGGCGCCGGCAACGCCATGGGCTACGACGACCTGAAAGTGATCGAGGCCCACCGCTTCCTGCGCTCGATCGCCGAGGGCGTCCCGTACGGGGCGACGCCTGCGGACGCCGTGCACAGTGCCGTCGTCCTGGACGCGATGGCCCGCTCCGCGCGCAGCGGCACCTGGGTCGCCGTGGACGCGCGCGGCTGACCGCGCGGTCAGGGCGCCCGGCGGGCCAGCCGGCCGGCGCAGATCCGGAGCGGGATCAGGACGAGCCACCACAGCATGGCCGCCGATCCGGCCACCACGGTCAGCGGCACGGTGAGGGAGAAGACGGCCACCGTCACGACGGGGTCGAGCAGGTCGCGTCCGGTGCCCACGTCGGTGGGCCGGCCGTCGCGCAGCCAGGGGCGCCGGGCCACCAGCACGGCCAGCCCGAGGTGACAGGCGCCGAGCGCGGCGACCGCCAGCCCGTAGATCGCGGGCGAGATTGGTTCCCCGCCGTAGTCGGCGAGCAGCCGGGTCGGGAACGGCAGCAGGGCCGCGACGCCCAGACCGAGCAGGGACAGGCAGACGACCTGGCCGTCGACCTGCCGGACGGGGCGGAAGATCCTGCGGTGGTCGCGCCAGAAGCCGCCGAGCACCGCCGCGCTGAGCGCGTACGCCCCGAGGTCCGGCAGCAGTTCGCGCAACGCGTCGAGGTACTGCGCGGAGTCCAGGCCCCGGGGCACGGACAGGTCCAGGACGAGCAGGGTGATGGCGATGGCGAACACGCCGTCGGCGAGTGCCACCAGCCGCTCGGGCCCGCCGTCCGGGATCGGCTTCCGCATGGGCGAGACGGTAGGCAGCGGTGGCCCGGCCGGCGGGGATACACGCCGGGGCGCGCCCAGGAGCGCGCCGATGTCACACGGCCGCCGCCTGCGGCGCGGGGCGGCACGGGCCGGTCGTCCGTGGCTGCCGGCCGTTCCGCGCCGGTTGTTCCGGGGGTCCGTGCCGACCATGCGTGCCGGTCCTGCGTGCCGGTCCTGCGTGCCGGTCCTGCGTGCTGGTCCTGCGTGCTGGCCGTTCATGCCGGCCAGAACGGCAGCGCACCGGGCCGCCGCGCACCGTCCCCGGCCGGGTCCCGAGGCCCGGCGTGGCCTTCCCGGCGGGCACCCGGCACCGGTGCGCCTCGGACTCCGTCCAGGTGGTGCAGAAGGCCGCCGGGTTCCGCGAGGCGTCGCCGTCCACGCTGAGCTCGCCGAGGATCAGCGCCCGGACCCGCGCGGGCGTCCGGCACGCCCTCGGGCACCCGGTACTCCGGCAGCGCCCGCTCGCTGACGGGCAGGGCGTACACGTCACCGACGGGGCCCGGCGCCGGGCGGCCGGTCCGGAGCGGGGCCGTCGGGTCTGACCCCCGGGTCGCGGGACGTCACGGCGGGGAGGCCGGGGCGGGTACCCGAGCGGCACAGGGGCGGGACAGCGACGCGCACCGGCCTCCTCAGTCGGCCATCTCGCACAGGCCACCGGCCCGCGCCCGCCGAGCGCACCCGGACGACGGCACCCGGCGCCCTCAAGCGGCGGACAGCACCAGCCGCCGCGCGAAGGTGCGGTAGCCGAGGCGGTCGAAGGCGGCGGCCATCGGCCGGTTCGTCAGGTCGGTGTCCGCCCGGACGGCCTCGGCGCCCGCCTCCTCGGCGAGGATGCGGGTGATCTCGGCGAGCAGGTCGTCGACGTAGCCGTGGCCGCGCCGCTCGGGCAGGACACCGAGGTAGCCGACGACGTGCGAGCCGGTGTTGCGGGAGGGCAGCGCGAAGCCGACGGTACGGCCGTCGGCGTCCTCGGCCACCCGCCACCAGGAGCGCTCGCCCGGCATCGAGTCGCGGTAGAACGCGACGTCGGCCCGGGCCTGCGCCTCGGCGCCGAGCGCCGCGGCCCCGGCGCGGGACGCGGCGTCGAGCGTGCCGTCCAGCACCCGGCGGAAGAGGGCGACGAACACCTCGTCGTCGGCCTCGGGCCAGAAGCGCAGCCTGCGGGGCGGCGCGGGGACGCCGCTCGCGGGCGTCCACTCGTAGCGCAGCCGCTCGACGGCCTCGGTCAGGCCGGCGCGCCGGGCCGCCTCCTGCCGCCAGCCGAGGTCGGCGACGAGGTCCGGCCGCTCCCGCCAGTCGGCGGGCAGCAGCAGGTGGAAGTCCGGGGGCGTCCCCCCGTAGGCGGCGTGGGCCGCGGCGAGGAGTCCGGCGGCGAGGTCCGTGCGCGCCCCGGACGCGACGGCGTTCAGCGTGTCGAGCGCGCCGGGCCGCTCGTCACCCGGGTGGCCCCACCACGCCGCCACGGCATGCACCGCACCGCCCTCCTCGGCGAGCCAGGTCCACTCCGGCCGGTACTCGCCCTGGGCGAGCCCCGCGCGGTAGGCGTCGGCGTCGGCCCAGACGCCGGCCTGGCCGGCGGGCAGCAGCGCCAGCACGCGGTCCAGGTCGGCTGCGGCGAGGGTACGGAAGATCACGTGGCCTCCGGGGGCGGGCGCGGGGTGTGCGCCATTCTCGTGTGTCCCTGAGCGGTGCCCGCAACTGGTTTGTCCCACCGGTGCGCAGACGCGCCGTCCGGTCCGGACCTACGGGAGGTTCGCCGTCGAGCGGGCGAAGGCGGACGGCGCACCGTTGCGCGCGGTGGGCCGGACGGCACCGATCGGGGCGGCCGCCGCCGGGTTCGTGCTCGCCGTGGCGGGCGGGGCGCTGGCGGTGCGAGGGCGGCGGCGGCCCGTGGCCGAGCCGGACCGGCCGCCGCACCCCGGCCGTCAGGCCCCGCAGGACCGCAGGAACCGGCGGGTGCGGACCGCGATCGGCAGCGGCCGGTCCGGCTCGCAGGGGTACATGTCCTGCTCGACGATCGCGAACAGCTCCACGCCCAGGTTCTGGGCGGCCGTGAGGACCGGCTCCAGCTCGGGGACGCCGGAGGGCGGTTCGCACATCACTCCGCGCTGCACGGCGGGCCCGAACGGCACCCCGCCGGCGACGACGTCCGCGAGGATCTCCGGGTCGACCTGCTTGAGGTGCAGATAGCCGACGCGCTCGCCGTACGTCTCGATCAGCTTGACGCTGTCGCCGCCGCAGTAGGCGTAGTGACCGGTGTCCAGGCAGAGGTTGACCAGGCCGGAGTCGGTGGAGTCGAGGAAGCGCTCGACGTGGTCCTCGGTGTCGAGGTGGGTGTCGGCGTGCGGGTGCACGACGATGTCGAGGCCGTACGCCTCCTTGACCTCGCGCCCGAGGCGTTCCATGCCCCGGGTCAGGTACGCCCACTGCTCGGCCGTCAGCTCCGGCGGCTCCAGGAGTTCGGCCGTCTTGTCGTCGCGCCAGAACGACGGGATGACCACGAGGTGCCGGGCGCCCATGGCCCGGGTGAGGGCGGCGACCCGGCTGACGTGCTCCCAGGTGGCGTCCCAGACGGACGGGCCGCGGTGCAGGCCGGTGAAGACGGTGCCGGCCGACACCTTCAGGCCGCGCCGGTCCACCTCGTCGGTGAGTCGGGCCGGGTCGGTCGGCAGGTACCCGTACGGGCCCAGCTCGATCCAGGAGTAGCCGGCCTCGGCGACCTCGTCGAGGAAGCGCCGCCAGGGGACCTGGTGGGGGTCGTCGGGGAACCAGACGCCCCACGAGTCCGGTGCCGAGCCGACCCGGATGCGGTCGAGGGCGGGGGTGTCGGCCATCTCAGGGGGTCCCTTCGGGAGCGGGCGGTACGCCGGGCGGGGACGAGCGGCACCACACCCGGAAAGGGTCGGACCAGTCGGGGTCCCGTCCGGTGTGGACGATGCAAGCAGGTCCCGATGTCCGGACGCAACGCGTCCGGACGCACCGGGTGCCGCCCGCGCCCGCCACCGGGCCGCAGGGCCGGAAGGGCCGCAGGGCCGGAAGGGCCGCAGGGCCGGAAGGCTCCGCCCTCGCCAGTGCGCCGCGTCCAGCCGGGCCCGCTGCTCCGCCGACAGCTCCAGCTCCACGGCCGCGGACTCTCCTCCAGCTGCGCCACCGACCAGGCCCCGACCACAGCGGGACCACCGGCAGCTCCGCCCCCGGCTGCCAGGCCGGCACCACCTGGTCGACGGTGGCGCCGTTCTCCCGCGTCACCTCGTGCGGCACGGCCGGCCGGGCGTGCCGGGGTGGCCGTAGTCGGCCGGCACCGGCTTGTCCTCGCGTGCGTACGCCTCGCCCGGCAGCGGCGAGTGGGCGACGAGGGTCAGCGCCGGTCCGGCCCGCAGGCAGCCGAGCGGTGCGGCGCCCGCGTGGCCGGGGCTGCCGTCCGGGGAGAGGTCGCTGGGGACGCCGGACCGGGGCCGCGCACGGCTGTGCCGGTAAGCGCGCGCCAGGTCACGACCGTTTCCGTCACCGCCGGGCGAACGGCCCTTCGAGCGCCGCCCATTGCAGCAGCATGATGGTCTTGGCGTCGGCGATCTCGCCGGACCGGACCATCTCCAGGGCCCTGCGGAAGGGCAGTTCGAGGATCTCGATGTCCTCGCCCTCCGCGCCGAGCCCACCGCCCGCGTGGGTGCGGGTCGACGGCCCGTAGGCGGCGGCGTAGAAGCTGACGCGCTCGGTCACCGAGCCCGGGCTCATGTAGACGTCGAAGACGTGCTGGACGGCCCCGACGGTGTGCCCGGTCTCCTCGACCACCTTCCGCCGCACGGCCTCCTCGGGGTGCTCGTCGGCGGTGTCGAGCAGCCCGCCGGGCGTCTCGACCAGCATGCCGTCGGGGTGCCCGTTGACGTGGACCGGGAAGCGGAATTGGCGGGTGAGCAGCACGGTCTCGCGGCCGGCGTCGTACAGCAGCATCGTGGCGCCGTCGCCCCGGTCGTGCGTCTCGCGCTCCTGGGTGCTCCAGGTGCCGTCGGCGTGCCGGTGGTCGAAGGTGGTGGTCCGCTCCACGTACCAGTGGCTGGACAGCAGTCTCACGTCCCGGACCTTCACCCGGGGGTTGCCGGTCAGGTCCCGGCCGGTCCGGTCGAGCCCGGTGCGGCCGCGGCGGTCCGGGGTGTCGGCACCGGCGGCCATCGGGCGCCGCCCGGGCGGCGGGGGAGTAACTCGTCGGTCATACCCCGCTTGTACCATCCGTCGCCGGGCCGCGAGGGAGGAAACGGCGTCGGCCGACGGAAGAGGGGCCATCCATCGGATGACCCCTCGCCGAACCGTCGGGACGACAGGATTTGAACCTGCGACCCCTTGACCCCCAGTCAAGTGCGCTACCAAGCTGCGCCACGTCCCGGTGCGCCCCACCGCGGCAGAGCCGCGTGATCGCGCGGACAGCACTCTACCCCACACCCCCGGACGCGCCGAAGCGGGACCGGAGGCGGGACAATCGCGGTATGGCCAGCACACCGGAAGCACGACGGACCGGCGCACGCGACCGCGACAGCGAGGGCCGCGCCCGCAACGCGCGGCCGCGCGACGGGCTCGGACGGCCCCTGCCGTACGGCGCGCCGGGCGTGCCCCGGCAGCCCGAGGGGATCGTGCGGACCCCGGAGCAGACGGTCACCGAGGCGCAGGCCCTGCTCGCCGCGGGCAGGCCGTTCCACGCCCACGAGGTCTTCGAGGACGCCTGGAAGTCGGGTCCGGGCGAGGAGCGCACCCTGTGGCGGGGCCTCGCCCAGCTGGCCGTGGGACTGACACACGCGGCCCGGGGGAACGTGACCGGAGGCGCCCGGCTGCTGCGCCGCGGGGCGGGCGCGCTGGAGGAGTGGGCGGCCCGGACCGGGCGGGAGCGGCCGTACCACCTGGATCTGCCGGGTCTGGCGGAGTGGGCGCGGGCACTGGCCGCCGACGTGGAGCGCGGCGCGGCGGTGGACGCGGGGGCGCGGGCGCCGGCGCTGCGGGGCGGTGAGGCGGTGCCGGGCCGCCGGGCGTGAGGCGGTGGGCCCGGTGCCGGAGGGGTGCGGCAGACTGCGGGGGTGCGAAAGATTCATGTCATCGGTATCGGCGCGGGCGACCCGGAACAGCTGACCCTTCAGGCGGTCCGGGCGCTGCGGAGCACGGACGTGTTCTTCCTGCTCGACAAGGGCGAGGTGAAGTCCGACCTGACCCGGCTGCGCACGGACATGCTCGACGCGCACCTGCCGCAGGGCACCTACCGCCTGGTCGAGGCGCGTGACCCGGAGCGGGACCGCGGCGCGGGCGGCCCGGCCTACTCACCGGCGGTCGGCGACTGGCGCAGCGCCCGGGCCGACATCTACGAGCGGCTGATCGGCGAGGAGCTGGGCGAGGACGAGAGCGGCGCGTTCCTGGTCTGGGGCGACCCCGCGCTGTACGACAGCACGCTCGGCATCCTCCAGGAGGTCCGGGCGCGCGGCACGGTGGCGTTCGACTACGAGGTGGTGCCGGGCATCAGCAGTGTCTCGGCGCTCGTCGCCCGGCACCGCACGGGCCTGAACCGGGTCGCCCGGCCGGTGCAGATCACCACCGGCCGGAGGCTGGCCGAGGGGTTCCCCGAGGGCGTGGACGACGTGGTGGTGATGCTCGACGCCCACCAGACCTTCCGGCGCTACGCCGACCAGGACATCGACATCTACTGGGGCGCGTACATCGGCACGCCGGACGAGATCCTCGCCGCGGGCCCGATCGCCGAGGCCGCGCCGCGCATCGAGCGGCTGCGCGCCGAGGCCCGGGAGCGCAAGGGCTGGATCATGGACACCTATCTGCTGCGCCGCAACCCCGGGGAGCGGTAGCCCTCCGGGGAACCGGAGGACCGGAGGACTGGGGGGCGCCGGGCAGGCCCGGGAGGACGTGAAGAGCCCGGGGGTCCGGGGAGCCCTGGTAGCCCGGGGGCTCGGAGAAGTTCGAGGGCCCGGAGGATCCGGAGGAGGTGGACGCGGGGGGGCGCACGGCGGCGCACCGGAGCGTACGGCCGTCCCGCGCACGCCCGCGTCGCACGTCCCCGGCGCGCACGCACCGGGCGGACACCGGTACCGCCGCTTTCTTGCGCTGCGCGCTGGCGCCGCGTCGGCTGCACGACACCGGGCCGTCATACCGGGCGGGCACGTTTCGGCCGTCCCCACCTGTCTCGCCTTGCATCCGTCCGCCCCGCTCCTTCCGGGCGCGATGCGGAAGGACGACGTACGCCGTGTCCCTGCTTCGGCCCGCCGCCGCTCTCCCCAGCGCGCTCCCCTCCCCCGCCCCCGTCCGCTCCCCCTCCGCCGAACGCCGCTCCCGTCTGGCCCGGCACGGTCTCACCGTGCTGCCGCTGCTGCTCATCGGCGGCTGGGCCGCCGTGGACGCACGTTCCGTGCGGGTCGGCGCCGCCCGGCTGGCCGCCGCCGACCCCGGCTGGCTGCTCGCCGCGCTGCTCTTCACCTGCCTCGGCTGGGTCGCCGCCGCGGTGGTCCGCCAGGGGGCCGTCCCCGAGCGGCTGCCGCCGGGGCTGCTGCTCGCCTCGCAGTTCGCCGCCGGCGCCGCCAACCACGTACTGCCCGCCGGCATCGGCGCGCACGCGGTGACCCTGCGCTTCCTCCGGGGCCAGGGCATCCCCCTGGCCCGGGGCACCGCGTCGATCGCGCTGTACTCGCTGGTCAGGCCGGTGGCGAAGACGGCGGTGCTGATCGTCTTCCTCGTGGCCTTCCCCGGCGTGCTGCGCCTCGGCGAACTGGTCCCCGACGACCGGACCCTCCTCGTGGTGGCCGGCGGCGTGGGCGTCGCCCTGGTGGCGGCCGGCTGCCTGCTGGCCGTCGTGCCCGTCCTGCGCCGCCCGGCCGCCCGCTTCCTGCGCACCGCGCTCACCGACGCCCGCATCCTGCACACCCGGCCCAGCCGCGTCCTCGCCCTGTGGGGCGGCGCCGCCGCCACCCCGCTGCTGCAGGGCAGCGTGATCGCCACCGTGGGCTTCTCGCTGGGACTGGAGCTGTCCTGGGCGCAGGTCGTCCTCGCGCTGCTCATCGCCAGTACGGCGGTCGGGGCCGTACCCGCGCCCGGCGGGATCGGGCCGGTGGACGCGGCGCTGGTGTTCACGATGGCCGCGTTCGGCGCACCGGTGGGCCTGGCGACGGCCACCGTCATCGCCTACCGCGTCATCACGGTGTGGCTGCCGCTGCTGCCGGGCGCCCTGGTGCTGTCGGCCCTGGTGCACCGCAAGGTGCTGTAGCGCTCCACGGGGGTGGGCGCGAGGTGCCGCGGCGTCTCAGGGCGTCGCGGCGTCCTCCCCCTGGCCGAGCCCCAGCTCCGAGGTGAGCCACGCCAGCGCCCCCGGCACGTCCGGGACGGCCGTCGCGCCCGGTGGCAGCGGTGGGCGGCGGACGATGACGACGGGCACGCCGAGCTCCCGGGCCGCCGTGAGCTTGGCGGCCGTCGCCGCTCCCCCGCTGTCCTTGGTGACGACCACGTCGATCCGGTGCTCACGCAGCAGCGCCGACTCGTCGGCGACCGTGAACGGCCCGCGGGCCAGGACGACGTCGACGTGCGGCGGCAGTGGAGGGGCGGGGGGTTCCACGGACCGTACGACGAAGTGCGGCCGGGTGAGGTGGGCGAAGGCGGCCAGGCCCAGGCGGCCGGTGGTCAGCAGCACCCGGCGGCCCAGCCGCGGCAGCAGCCGCGCGGCCGCGTCCAGGGAGTCGACCGGATGCCAGTCGTCCCCCGGCCCGGGCCGCCAGCCCGGCCGGCGCAGTACGAGGGCCGGCACCGCGGTCCGGGCGGCGGCGCGGGCCGCGTTCGCGGTGATCTCCGCCGCGAACGGGTGGGTGGCGTCGACGACGGCGGACACGTCGTGCGCGCGCAGCCACTCGGCCAGCCCGGCCACGCCGCCGAACCCGCCGACGCGCACCTCGCCGTCGACCGGCCCGGGCCGCGCCACCCGCCCCGCCAGCGACGTCGTGACCCGCACCGCCGCGCGGGCGGTCAGAGCGGCGGCGAGTTCGCGGGCCTCGGTGGTGCCGCCGAGGACCAGCACGTGGGGGGACATGCCGCCGAGCGTACGAGGTGCCGCGGCCGGCCTGCCGCCCGGCCCCGTCGGTGCGGCCGGCCCGGACCCGGCGTCAGCGCAGCAGCAGCTGGAGACCGCCCAGCACCGTCGCCGCGATCACGAGCTGCTCGAACAACCGCTGGTCGATGCGGTCCACCGCCCACTTGCCGATCAGCGCCCCGGGCACCACGAACACCACCAGCGCCGCGTCGAGCAGCAGGGACCGCCCGTCGATCAGCCCCAGCCCCGCGCTGAAGGGCACCTTGGAGACGTTGACGATCAGGAAGAAGAACGCCGACGTGCCCAGGAACCCCAGCTTCCGGAAGCCCGCCGACAGCAGGTACAGCGACATCACGGGGCCGCCCGCGTTGGCGACCATGGTGGTGAAACCGCCGAGGACGCCGTACGAGCGGGCCTTGATCCGGCCCGCCCTGCTGGTGACCGGGTCCGGCTCCGGTTCCGCCGCCCCCGCGGTGCGCCGGCGCCACACGGTCACGCCCGCCATCAGCAGCAGGATCGCCCCGATTGACGTCCGGACGACCCCGTCGTCGGCCCACACCAGGAACAGCGTGCCCACCGCGACCCCGGCCGCGACCGCCGGGAACAGCCGCCACAGCGTGGGCCAGTGGGCGTGCCGCCGGTAGGTGAGGACCGCGAGCACGTCCCCGGCGATGAGGATGGGCAGCAGCACCCCCGTGGAGGCGCGGGCCGGCAGCACCGCCGCGAAGACGGCCAGGCTGACCGTGTTGGCCCCGCTCACGGCGGTCTTGGAGAAGCCGACCAGGAGCGCGGCGAAGGCGAGGGCGGCGAACTCCCAGCCGGTCAGGTGCCAGAGCGTCATCGTGTCCATGCGGACACCGATGCTATGCCCACGCATCCGCCGCCGTCAGGAGCGTCCCGCCTGGCGGCCCGGGCCGCTCGCCGCGGCGCTCCGCCGCCGTCAGGCGTGCCGCGTGCGCAGCTCCCGCTTCAGCGCCTTCATGCGCGGCCCGAGCGGCAGGGCGTCCGTGACCTCCACGCGCCGCGGGTACGTGTGCCGGCCCAGGAGCTCCCCGGACCACTCGGTGAGCCCGGCGGCGTCGAGGTCCGCGCCCGTGGCGCGCACGCCGATCCCGGCGAGGGCGCCGGCCCGGCCGAGGGCCACTGCCACACCTGCGCGAAGCTCAGCCGCAGGTCGCCCTCGACGAGGGCGGTGCGGTCCGGGCGGCGCCGGGCGTTCTCGGCGAGCAGGGCGGCGAGGGTGCCGAGGGCGCCGGAGCGGAACCAGCCGTCGACGAGCGCCTCGGCGGTGGCCTCGGGGCGGCCGAGGTGGCCGGAGAAGACGTCGTGGCCGCGGATGACGTGCGGCTGCGGCCTGCTCCCGCTGCGCGTGCTAGTGCCGCTCCACCAGCACGGCACTTCCCTGTCCCACGCCCACGCACATGGTCGCCAGCCCGCGTGCCGCGCCCGTGCGGCGCATCCGGTGCAGCAGGGTGGTCAGGATGCGGGCGCCGGAGCAGCCGAGCGGATGGCCGAGGGCGATCGCGCCGCCGGTCGGGTTGACCCGTGCGGGGTCGACGCCGAGGCGGTCCACGCAGGCGAGGGCCTGCGCGGCGAACGCCTCGTTGAACTCGGCCTCCTCGATGTCCGCGACGCCCCACCGGGCGCGCGCCAGCGCCTTCTGGGTGGCGGGGACCGGCCCGATGCCCATCACGTCCGGGTGGACGCCGGCGGAGGCTCCGGCGACGTAGCGGCCCAGCGACTCCAGGCCCAGCTCGGTCAGCGCCTCCTCGCTGACCAGCAGGAGCCCGGCGGCTCCGTCGTTCATCGGCGACGCGTTGCCCGCGGTCACCGTGCCGCCCGCGCGGAAGACCGGCTTCAGCCGCGCCAGCTTCTCGTACGACGTGTCCTCCCGGACGCACTCGTCGCTGTCGACCAGCACGCCGTCGGGGCGCCGTACCGGCAGGATCTCGTCGTCGAAGCAGCCGTTCCTGCGGGCGTCGGCGGCCAGCCGGTGGCTGCGCAGTGCGAACTGGTCCTGGCGCTCGCGCGGGACGCCGTACCGCTCGGCGACCTCCTCCGCGGTCTCGCCCATGGACAGCAGGCCGTGCCGTTCCCCCATGGCCGGGTTGACCAGGCGCCAGCCGAGGCGGGTGTCGGCCGTCTCCATGCGGTGCGGCAGGGCCTCGTCGGGGCGGGGCAGTACGAAGGGGGCGCGGCTCATCGACTCGGAGCCGCCCGCGAGCACGACGTCGGCCTCGCCGGCGGCGATGGTGCGGGCCGCGAGGGTGACCGCTTCGAGGCCGGAGGCGCACAGGCGGTTGACGGTGGCGCCGGGGACGGACTCGGGCAGGCCGGCGAGGAGGACGGCCATCCGGGCGACGTTGCGGTTGTCCTCGCCGGCCTGGTTGGCGGCACCCCAGTAGACGTCGTCGATGCGGGCCGGGTCGAGCGCGGGCACGTCGGCGACGAGGCCGCGTACGACGGTCGCGGCGAGGTCGTCGGGCCGGACCGGGGACAGGGCTCCGCGCAGTCTGCCGAGGGGGGTGCGGCGGGCGGCCGCGAAGTGGACGGGACGCACGACAGGCCTCCTGACCGGGAGCTGGACCGGCAGCTCCAAGGATTAATTAGCACTGCTAGTTTTGGACTATAGACCGCGGGGCCCCGCCCTGGGAAGATCCGTGGAGGTCTTCACCGACGCACTGGGGGAACCATGGCCGACATCCGCGTGCACGCCCTGGCCGGAACCCGGGGCACGGTCACCGCCCGCGAGTGGCCGCACCCGGCGCCGGCCTTCCTCGCCCTGGTCGCGCACGGCTACGGCGAGCACATCGGCCGGTACGAGGAACTGGCCGAGGTCCTGCGGGCGCACGGCGCCGCCGTCCTCGGCCCGGACCACATGGGGCACGGCAGGTCCGCCGGCGAGCGCGTGGTGATCACGGACTTCGAGGACGTCGTCACCGACCTGCACGCGGTCGCCGAGCGGGCCCGGACGGCGTATCCGAAGGTGCCGCTGGCGCTGATCGGCCACTCCATGGGCGGCCTGGTCGCGGCCCGCTACGCCCAGCGCCACGGCGGCGCGCTCGCCGCGCTCGTCCTGTCCGGACCCGTGATCGGCACCTGGGACACGCCCGGCCGGCTGCTCGCCCAGGACGAGATCCCCGACATCCCCGTCAACCCGGCCGCCCTCTCCCGCGACCCGGCCGTCCAGGCCGCCTACGCCGCCGACCCGCTGGTGTGGCACGGCCCGATGAAGCGGCCGACGCTGAAGGCCTTCGCCCGGACCCTGCGGGACGTGGCCGAGGGCGGTGACGTGGGCGCGCTGCCGGTGCTGTGGCTGCACGGGGCCGAGGACCGGCTGGTGCCGCTGGCCGGGAGCCGGGCGGGCGTGGAGCGGTTGAGCGGGGGCGCGCTGACCGAGCGGATCTACCCCGGCGCGCGGCACGAGGTCTTCCACGAGATGAACAAGACCGAGGTCTTCACCGACGTGACCGAATTCCTGGACCGGGCGCTCGGGCGCTGACCCATGCCGTTTGCACCGGTTCGCCCGGGGCACCCGCGCCCGCATGGAGTGGTTGCGGCAAGCCGCCTGCGTGGATGAGGACCCCGACTTGTTCTTCCCCGTGGGCACGACGGGACCGGCGCTCAGGGACATGGCGGCCGCGAAACGCGTCTGCGCCCGGTGCACGGTCGTCACCCAGTGTCTGCAGTACGCGCTGAGCAGCGGGCAGACCTCGGGCGTGTGGGGCGGGACGGGCGAGCACGAACGCGCCGCGCTGCTGCGCACCGCGGAGGCCAGGCAGGGCGTGAGAGGAAGCACGGCATCATGACCGCCGCCGGGAGCACCCTGCCCGACGCCGCCCGGCGGGTCGCCCGCGAGGCGCTGCGGGATCCCCCGGTGGACCTGCTCGGGCCGTCACTCACCTGGGCGAGAGCAGCAACGACAGCAAGGGAGGAGACCCCATGACCGACGCACTCGAACTCGACGCGCTGTGGGAGGACTTCCACCGCGTGGTGAACATGACCTCGCAGGAACTGGCCGCCTGGCTGCGGGTCCGCGACGCCGGCGAGGACGCGGAGCCGCTGCCGGAGCAGGCCGGCACCGGCACCGGGCAGCAGGTGCTCGCGATCCTGCAGAAGCGGCGCACCGACCTCACCGACGCCGACGTACGGGTGATGTACGAGGTGGTCGACTCCGTCAGCGCCCGGGCGGACGTGGCGAACGAGCCCGAGCCGGAACAGACCCGGCACCGGCACCAGCTGATGACCCTGGGCCACGACCCGCTGAAGCCATGAACGACCGGGCCCGGCGCGTGGTGGGCGAACTGCTGTCCGCGCACGGACGGACGTACGCCGAGGAGGCGGGCATCCGGCTGCGCGACACGCCGCAGCCGCTGTACCGGCTCCAGGTACTGTCCCTGCTGCTCAGCGCCCGGATCCGCGCCTCGGTGGCCGTCGCGGCGGCGCGCGCCCTGCACGAGGCGGGACTGCGCGACCCGCGCCGGATGGCCGGGGCCGGCTGGCAGGACCGGGTGGACGCCCTGGGCCGGGGCGGCTACCGGCGCTACGACGAGCGCACCGCCACCCAGCTCGGCGACGGCGCGAAACTGCTGACCGAGCGCTGGGGCGGCGATCTGCGGCGGCTGCGCGCGGAGGCCGGCGGCGGGGTTCCCGCCCTGCGCCGGCTGCTCCAGGAGATCCCCGGGGTGGGACCCACGGGCGCCGACATCTTCCTGCGCGAGGTCCAGCGGGTCTGGCCCGAGGCCGCTCCGTACCTGGACGCCAAGGCGCTGTCCGGGGCGGAGCGGCTCGGCCTGCCGAAGGACCCGGACCGCCTGCTGAAGCTCGCCGGCGACACCGAACCGGCCGTGCTCGCCGCCGCGTTGGTGCGGGCGGCGCTGGACGAGAAGGTGGCCGAGGACAGTCTGCGCCGGTCCGCGTGACCGAGCACCGGCCCGGGACTGACCCGTCACCACGGCGATGTCGGCGCCGGACTCACGGCCCGCCGCACCCGGGTCCCGGCAGCCCGCCACGGACCACGGACCGGCCCCGCCCGGTGCCGCACCCGGGTCCCGGCAGCCCGCCACGGACCACGGACCACGTACCAGCCCCGCCCGGTGCCGCACCCCGGAGATCCGCAGCCCGCCACGGACCACGTACCGGCCCCGCCCGGTGCCGCTCCTGCCGCCCGACGCGCCCGGGATCCCGCAGCCCCGCCACGGACCACCCGCGGACCCCGCGGACCGCGTCGCCCGGGCTCGGCTACGCGAGTCGGCTCAGCGCCGCCGACACCAGGGTCCGGACCCCCGGGACGAGCACCTGCGGGTCCGGCGCGAACAGTGGGCTGTGGTTGCTCGGGACGTTGCCCAGCCGCTCCAGCAGGCCCTCGCCCGGCGCCGCCTCCCACACCTCGGCCGGCGTGGTCGTGACGAACCAGTAGTCGTACGGCACGCCCGCCGGCGCCAGCAGGGAGAAGTCCTCGCTGCCCATCGCCGGGCCGAAGTCGAGGACGCCGGGGGCGCCGAACAGCGCGCGGTGCACGGACGCGATCTCCTGGTCCAGAAACGCGTCGTTGACGGTGTTCGGGTACCCGGGCCGGACGGTGACGCCGGGCGGCCGCGGGCAGCCGGCGGCCTGGCACTCGCCGGTGACCACGCGGTGCACGGCGGCCAGGACGCGCTCGCGCACCCGGGGGTCCTGGGTGCGCAGGTTGAGCGCGAGCCGGGCTTCGGCCGGGATGACGTTGGCCCGCGTCCCGGCGTGGAACTGCCCCACCGTCAGCACCGCCGACTCCGCCGCCGCGACCTCACGGGCGACCACCGACTGCAGCCGGGTGACGATGTACGCGGCGGTCACCACCGGGTCGACGGTCGTCTCCGGGCGTGAGCCGTGGCCGCCGACGCCGTGCACGACGACGTCGATGTCGTCGGAGGCCGACATGATCAGGCCGGGGGTGTGCGCGTACAGACCGGCGGGACCGGGCACGGCGTGCTGGCCGAACAGCGCGTCCGGGCGCGGGAAGCGCTCGTGCGCCCCGTCGGCGACCATGGCCGCCGCTCCCCCGCCGGACTCCTCGGCCGGCTGGCCGACCACCACGAGCGTGCCCGACCAGCCCTCCCGGCCGGCCGCGAGCGCCTCGGCGGCACCGATCAGCCAGGTGACGTGCAGGTCGTGGCCGCAGGCGTGCATCACACCGTCGACGGTGGAGGCGTGCGGCAGGCCCGTGGCCTCCCGGACGGGCAGCGCGTCCATGTCGCCGCGCAGCCAGACGACCGGCCCGTCCCCGTTGGCGAGCACCCCGACGACACCGGTCCGGCCGACCCCTTCCGTCACCGCGTATCCCGCGGCGCGCAGCCGGCCGGCCAGCCGGGCGGCGGTGCGGTGCTCCCGGAAGGCGAGTTCGGGGTGGCGGTGCAGATCGCGGTAGAGGTCCTCCAGGCCGTCGGGCCGGACACCGGCGGTCAGTTCGAGGGTCAGGCGGGCGACGGCGGCGGGCTCGCTCATGCTGCTCCTTCTCCTGCGACGTGGGCACGCTCACCGAACGGTGCCGCGTGCCGGGGTGCTGGGACCTGCGGTGGCCATCCTGCCGTGCGGGCGCGCGGCCCGGCCGGTCCTCCCCCGCGGCGGCCCGGAACGGCGAGGCGCCGGGCCCCTGGTGGGTGCCCGGCGCCTCGTCGCCGTTCGCGTACCGCCTACTTGACGTCGACCGCGTCACCGACGGCGACCGCGCCGTTGACGGTGGAGTCGCCCTTGTGGAGCCAGCGCCAGGAACCGTCGGCCGAGGCCGTGACGGTGGTCCTCAGCGCGCCGCCGCTGCCGGTCTGCACCGTCTTGACCGTGCGGTAGGAGCCCCCGACGGGCCGGAACTGCAGTTCCACCGTCCTGCCGGACCGCCCGACGTACGTGTGGGTGTGCCAGTCCGCGTGCGCCAGCTTGCCGGTGACGGTCAGGGTCTCGCCCTTCACCACCGGCTCCGGGCCGGCGGCGGTGTGGGCCAGGGTGGAGGCCCGCTTGACCGCGGTCGGGTACAGGCCGCCCTTGCCGACGACGTTGTGCTCGCTGTCCACCGCCTGGAGGTAGACGTGCCAGGTACCCGCGACACCGTTGTCGGTCAACGTCTTCGGGTCGATCGCCAGGGTCTGCTCGCAGCGCGCGACGGTCGCGCTCAGGTCCCGGCAGGAGGGCTGGGCGACGGGGCTGGTCGAGGCGCTCCAGGAGTCGAAGCCGCCCGCGTACAGGGTCGCCTGGGTGAAGTACAGCTCGTGGCCGTGGTGCACGCTGTAGTGCACGCGGAAGGCCCGGGGCGTGCCGGTACCCACCACCAGCGGCCGGCCGCTGTTGATCGCGATGCTGGAGAACGTGATCGGGTTCTCCTCCGCCTGGGCCGCCGGAGCGGCGAACGCGGAGAGAGCCAGGGCGCCGCAGACGGCCCCCACGAAAGAACGCATACGCACGTCGGTGTCCCCACCTCAGCCCGTCGGAACCGTCCGGACGGGATCTTGATGACGACCGGAGCGTAAGACCGGTTACGGCCGGCCGAACAAGAAGAAGATCCACTGTTACAGAGTCAGAACATCGGTTGAACGCTACACGAACACCGGCCCGGCGCGGCCCGCTCGGGCCTCCCCCCGCCCCGCGCCACCGGGCGCCACCGGCCCGCGCCACCGGGCCGTCCGCACGGGTGATCATGAGCACCGCCTCACGGCCGGTACGCTGTGGCAGCTGCGGCAATCCCCCCACCTCCCCCGCAACGGCGGTGAGTTACGGCCTGCGGCGCCGAGACGACACACAGCATGAGGATGAATCACAGGTGCTCATAGCGGGCCGGTACCAGCTGCAGGATCCGATCGGGCGCGGCGCGATGGGAGAGGTCTGGCGGGCGTACGACCAGACGCTCGGCAGACCGGTCGCCGTCAAGCTGCTGCTGCCCCAGGACTCCGACCCGACGGCCGCGTCACGTTTCCGGCTGGAGGCGCAGACCGCCGGGCGGCTGCATCACCCGTACGTGGTCGGCGTACTGGACTTCGGCTCGTACGAGGACCGGCTCTTCCTGGTGATGGAGCTGGTGGACGGCGACAGCCTGGCCCGGGTGCTCGCCGACACGGGCCCGCAGCCCGCCGAGCGCGTGGCGCGGATCGCCGCCCAGGCGGCCGCCGGGCTGGCCGCCGCCCACCAGCAGGGCATCGTGCACCGCGACATCAAACCGGCCAACCTGCTGCTGGACGCCGACGGCACGCTGAAGATCGGCGACTTCGGCATCGCCCGCTTCCTGGACGACCCGGCCGCCGCGCTCACCGCCACCGGCCAGATCGTCGGCACCAGCCTCTACCTCGCCCCGGAGCGCGCGCTCGGCCGGCCCGCGGGCCCGGCCAGTGACGTCTACTCGCTGGGCTGCGTGCTGTACCAGCTCCTCACCGGCCACCCCCCGTTCCAGGCCGACACCCCGATCGCCATCCTCCACCAGCATCTGGACGCCACCCCGGTGCCGCCCCGGCAGCTCGGCGCCGAGCTGCCGCCCGCCTTCGAGAACTACCTGCTGGGCCTGCTGGCCAAGCAGCCCGAGCACCGGCCCGCCGCCGCGCAGGTCTCCGAGTGGTTCACGGCCGGGGCCTGGCAGGGCCGCCCCGAGCCGCTGCCGGCCACCGCCCCGGCGCCCGCCGCGCCGGCCGCGTCGCAGCCGGCCCGGACCGACGGGACCGGCCCGGCGACGACGTACATGCTGCCGTCCGGCCCGAGGGCCGCGGCCCGGCGCCGTCCCCGGACCGGGGCGCGGAGCGCGCTCGTGCGGCCGGGTGTGGCCGGGACCGCCGCCGCGGTGACGCTGTTCCTGGCCGCCATGGTCGCCGGCATGCTGTGGTTCGCGCCCGACGACATGGCCGCCGAGGGCTCCGAGAACTCCCCCGGCGCCACTCCCGCGGTCACCGGCACGGCCACCCCGCCGCCCTCCGGCCCGGCCGCGTCCGCCTCCCCGGCCGGGTCCGCCACCCCGGCCGCCCGGACGTCGCCCACCCCCGTCGCGGCGTACACCGGGGAGAAGGCCCAGGACGGTGAGAAGGCCCAGGAGGAGAAGCCGGAGCGGCGGCGGCAGGGCGGGGACGAAGGCGACGACGGGGACGACGGCGACGACTGACGCCCGGCGCGCGCCCGCACCGCCCGGGCAGGGGCAGATCCGGCCGGGCCGGATCCGTCAGTGCCGCACGGCCGGCAGGCCCAGCACCCGCGTGATCACGCGGAGCACGCCGTTGTCGGTGTTGGCCGGGGCCAGGTGGCGGGCGCGGCGGATGATCTCCGGGTGGGCGTTCGCCATGGCGAAGGACCACTCGGCGGTGTCCAGCATCTCCAGGTCGTTGAGGTAGTCGCCGAACACCATGGTCTGCGCCGGCGTGATGCCGAGCTCGCGCTGGAGGCGCCGGACGGCGGCGCCCTTGTCGGCGGTGCGGTTCATGAGGTCGACCCAGTGCTCGCCGGAGACGACGACCTGGTGGGTGGCGCGGAACCGGGCGAGGGCCGGGGCGGTGCCGCGCTCGGCGGGCCCGAAGTCGTACACGGCGACCTTGAGGATGTCGTCCTGGACCGCGGTGACGTCGTCGACCGCGCGGTGCTCGACGTAGTACTTGCGCACCTCGGCCAGGAAGGGCTCGTCGGCGCGCTCGACGTACGCGGACCGCTTGCCGCAGACCACCGCCCCCACGTCGGCGCCGTCGGCCGCGAGCCGCCGTACCGCCTCGACGACGTCCGCGACGACGGCCGGGGCCAGCGGGTCGGAGCTCAGTTCGACACCGTTCCGGACGACGTACGTGCCGTTCTCCGCGATGAACACCATGCCCTCGGCCGCCGGGGCGAACTCGCGCGCCAGCGTGGCGTACTGGCGGCCGCTCGCCGGGCTGAACAGCACCCCGCGCTCGCGCAGCTGCCCCAGCACCTCCCACAGCCCGGCCGGGACGCGCTTGTCGTCGTCCAGCAGGGTGCCGTCCATGTCGGTGACGACGAGCCGGATGTCGGGGGTGCCGTGCGCCGCGGGGTCGCGGGAGTCGTCGGTGGCGGGCGGGGACGTGTGGGAGTAGGGCATGTCCTGTTCCTGGGGCGCTCGGCCGCGCCGCTCGTCGTTCCGGATGCGACCGTCAACCCTACCGGGACCCTCATCCGTACGGGCGAGGCCCCGGTCCCCCGGTTCCCGCCCCGCGCCGATCTTGGGCACGGCACAATGGCGGGACTGCGGTACGGGCGAGGAGGGAACGGGACGTGGGCGACGCTCCCCTCCCGGCGGACGGAACGGCACGCCGGAACACCGGTGTGGCGCACACCGCACGGGTCCGGAACCACTGGATCGGCGGCAAGGACGACTACGAGGTCGGCCACCGGGTCGGTGACCACGTCGCCGCGGTGTTCCCGCTGTTCCGGGACATCGCCCGGGCGGACCACGCGTTCCTGGGCCGGACGGTGGCGTTCCTGGCCGGGGAGCGCGGGGTGCGGCAGTCCCCGGACCTCGGCACCGGGCTGCCGGCGGCGGACAGCACGCACGAGGCGGCGCAGCGCGTCGCGCCGGACGCGCGGATCGTCCACGTCGACGACGACCCGGCCGTGCCGGACACCGACGAGGCCCGGGACATCGTGCGCCGGGCCGTGGCCGCCGTCCCCTCGGGCAGCCACCTGGCATGACACACCCCGCGCACGACGCCGAGCTGGGCGGCGAGGGCCGGATCCCGGCCATGGAGTTGTGGAGCGAGAACGCCACCCCGCCGGCCACCGCCCGCGGCGGCGCCGGGATCGCGTCGTTCCCCGACGGCCTGGACCCGCTCGAACCGGGCCTGGTGTCGTGTTCCGCCTGACGCCCCGTCCTCCGGGCTCCCGTCGGGGTACCGCAGGACGGCGCGGTGGCGGCACACCGGGACACCGGGGCGCCGGTGTCCGGCACGCGGGGATCGCCGGGCGGGACGGGACAATGCCCGCCGGGTCTACCGGTTTTCCGGCGACACCTGAAAGTATGATCACCCAATGTCTGACATGACCGAGACCACGCCCGGCTGGCTGACCCCCGACGAGCTGGAGATGGCGCGCGCCCGCATGCCGATCCTGTACGTCGAGGCGGTGCCGGTGCGCGTCGACGACAGCGGTGAAGTCACCAGCATCGGCCTGCTGCTGCGCATCGGACCGGACGGCACGGTCAGTCGCACCCTGGTCTCCGGCCGGGTCCTGCACCACGAGCGGGTCCGGGACGCCCTGCTGCGGCACCTGGAGAAGGACCTCGGCCCGGTGGCGCTCCCCCGGATCCCGTCCTCGCTCCAGCCCTTCACGGTCGCCGAGTACTTCCCGACCCAGGGCATCACGCCGTACCACGACCCGCGCCAGCACGCGGTGTCACTGGCCTACGTCGTCCCGGTCACCGGCGACTGCCGGCCCCGGCAGGACGCGCTCGACCTGGAGTGGTTCGACCCGCACGAGGCGGCCTCGCCCGCGTTGCAGAGCGAGATGCCGGGCGGCCACGGGGTGCTGCTGAAGCAGGCGCTGGCGCACGTGGGGCTGGCGTTCTGATCCACCGCGCCCGGCCCCTCGTCGCCCGGGGCGGGCGGCGCCCCGGGCGGACGGAGGGGGCCGGTGACAGCCGGCCTCCTCCGTGTGCCCGGGGTTCTCAGGCGGCCAGCGCGGGCGGCCCGTCCGCCGCCGCGAGCAGGTCGGCGAGCGTGGCGCGGGCCCGGTTCACCCGGGAGCGGACGGTGCCGACCGGGCAGCCGCTCAGTGCGGCCGCCTCCGCGTACGGCAGCCCGAGCAGCTGGGTGAGCACGAAGGCCTGCCGGCGCTCCTCGGGCAGCGCGGCCAGCAGGTCGAGCAGGGCGATGCCGTCGTCGAAGCCGGGCAGGCCGCGCGGCTGGGCGCGCTCTACGGCCGGCAGCCAGTCGGGGACGTCGCTCCGGCGCGGCCGGGCGGCGGCGTGCCGGTAGCTGTCGATCACCGCGCGGCGCGCGATCGACAGCAGCCAGGCCCGGGCGGAGCAGCGCCCCTCGAACCGGTGCAGACTGCCGAGCGCCCGCAGGAAGGTGTCCTGCGCCAGGTCGTCGACGGCCTGCGGGTCGCCGCACAGATGGGCGACGTAGCGCAGGACGTCCCGGTGCAGGGCGCGCACGAAGCGGTCGACGGCGGCCGGATCACCGCCGCGGGCGGCCAGCGCCCAGGTGGTCGCCGACTCGTCGGCGGCATGGGCCGCGGGGCCTTCGGTGGTCTCGGGGTCCTCGGATCTCCCGCGCGGGGCGGGCGGGGCAGGAGTGATCACCTGGTGTCCTTCTCGGGTTCCGTGCCGATCCCGGCCGGCGGCGCGCGGGCGCGCGGGCGGTCCGTGATCCGCGGGCATGGGGAGTCCGGCCGTACGGCGTCCTGGGCGGTCCCGGACGACCGCGCGCGTACGACCGCGGCCCGGGGCGCGTGTGCGCTGCCCCGGGTCACCGGCTGTCGTCAGACAGCGGTCCCCAGGGGCGGGCCCCGAGAGGTGATCGCGTGGACGAGGAGAAGACGTCGCGGTGCCCGCGCCGACCGGCGGCGCCGCGGACGGGGGCGCGGGCGGGGCGGCGGGGCGGCCATCACGAGCGGCAGCCGCAGCGGCGCCGCCAGCCATCCGGCCACGGCGCGCAGGATGCGGAACGCGGCCCGCTCGCCGTGCGCGAGCCACAGGCCGCACAGCAGCGCGGCCAGCAGGTGGGCGGCGGCCATGCCGAACGAGGTCGAGCCGTCCATGACGTGGCCCACGCCCGCGGCGTGGACCGCGTCGACGGCGTCCGGGGAGTGCGGGTGCGCCGCGCCGCTGTGCGGCCCCGCCCCGTGCGCGGCGCCCGAGTGCGTCGCCGCCATGGCGTGCTCCACGGCACCGGAGCCGCTGGGGGCCGCGTTCCGGCCGGCGGCCGCCGGCCGGGCGGCGGAGAAGAAGGAGTGCAGGGCCGTCTGGGCGGTGACCACGACGGTCACGATCACGGGCAGTCCGCGTTCGCGGCCGGCCAGCCCCCAGCCCGCGACGCCGGTCGCGGCGGCCGCGCCGGCCAGCGCCCACCAGGGCACGTGACGGCCGGACATCAGCACGTGTCCCAGGGCGGCGAGCAGCACGCAGACGGCCGCGAACACCGCGGCCCGCATCGTGCGGGACCCCCACCCGACAGTCATGACGCCCCTCATCCTCGCACCTGGTGCCCGGCCGTCAACGGTGGGTACGGAATTCGGGGGTGCGGGCCCCTCAATCCGAGACATGTGATTCGCGCCACACGCATGTGCCGGAACCGGCACGCCGCCGGCGTGGATCACGACCACGGGCCGACCCGGTTACGGTGGGCGCACAGCGAGCCCCCTTCCTCACCCTTTCACCCTTTCACCCCTTTCGAGGTGTCTCCTCATGACTCTGAGCATCCGCAACCAGCTGCCCGGCACCGTCACCACCGTCACCCCCGGCGAGGTCATGGCGGCCGTCACGGTCCGCCTCGACGGCGGGCAGGACATCACCGCGGCGATCACCGTGGACGCGGTCCGGGAGCTGGGCCTGGCCGAGGGGTCCGCCGTGCTCGCGCTCGTGAAGGCCACGGAGGTCGCCCTCGCCACCGGCCCGGTGCAAGGACTGTCCGTCCGCAACCGGCTGAGCGGCACGGTGCTGGCGGTCGGCACGGGCGGCGCGATGGCGTCCGTCCGGGTCGCGGTGGAGGGCGGCGAGCTGACGTCCGTGATCACCCGGGACGCGGTCGAGGACCTGCGACTGGCGCCCGGCTCCCCCGTGGTCGCCCTGGTCAAGGCGACGGAGGTGTCCCTGGCGGCGCGGTGACACCGGCCGTGGGGCCGTACTCGTCGGGGAGCCGCAGCGCGGGCCCGCCGGCGTGCAGGCCGAGGGGCTCGGCCCGGCCCCTGGGCTCCCCCCAGGCCTCCTGGCGGCCCAGGGCGGTGAGGTCGAGGTAGTTGTCGCCGTTGTGGAACTCCTCGATGCCCCGGCCGAACGCGGAGTAGGTGTGGAAGACCTCGTCGCCGGCCCGCAGGAACGCGCTGACGGCCGGGTAGTCGCCGCGCCGGCTCGCGTCCCACGGCCGGCCGGCGGCGGCGAGCTCGTCCGCGGTGCGGTAGTCGAGCAGCACGGGGGCGACCCGCTCGTCGAGCGTGGTGTGGAAGTCGTAGGGGAAGTCGCTGCCCGCGGCCGAGTACCAGGGGAACGTCCAGCCCATCCGCGCGCGGTACGCGGCGATCAAGGGGTACGGCGCCCTGGAGACCGCGGCCAGGGACGTGCGGCGGACGTGCAGCTGGCGCAGCCGGGCGGGGATCTGGTCGGCGGCGGAGGAGCAGCTGGGACAGCCGTGGTCGCGGGGGCGCTCGGTGCCGTCGGCGTCGATGTCGTAGACCCACATGAAGTGGTGCACGACCAGTTGCGGACGCCCTTCGAACAGGTCGAGCAGCCCGACCGTCCCGTCCGGGCCCTCGAAGGTGTAGGGCTTGTCGACGCGGACCATCGGCAGCCGTCGCCGCCGCGCGTTGACCCGGTCGCGCGCCCAGGTCAGCTCCTTCTCCTCGGCCAGCAGCTCCCTGCGGGCCGCCAGCCACTCCTCGCGGGACACCACCTCGGGCAGATCCGCCATGGCCGTCACCCTCTCCGTGGCCGCGCCGACGCCCCGGTCACCATGCTTGCCCCTTCCGCCGCCCGCCACCACCCCGCGCGGACGGGGCGCCGTACCCCCGTCTCAGAATTTAACCCTTCGTTTTCTTGAATCGTTCGTGTTTAGCGCGATAGGTTCAGCGCCATGACCGCGTCCCACCACCCGACCACCGCCGACGAGCTGCGCCATGCCGGCCTGCGGGTGACGGCCGCACGTGTCGCACTGCTGGAGACCGTCCGGGGCGGCGACCACCTGGGCGTCGAGGCGATCGCGTCCGGGGTGCGCGACCGCGTGGGCCACATCTCCCTGCAAGCGGTGTACGAGGCCCTGCACGCGCTGACCTCGGCGGGACTCGTCCGCCGGATCGAGCCGGCCGGCAGCGCCGCCCGGTACGAGGGACGCGTCGGGGACAACCACCACCACCTCGTGTGCCGGTCCTGCGGCACGGTCACCGACGTCGACTGCGCGACCGGCGAGGCGCCCTGCCTGACCGCGTCCGACGACCACGGCTTCGCGATCGACGAGGCCGAGGTCATCTACTGGGGCCTGTGCCCCGCCTGCTCCACCCGCAGTTCCTGAGCACCCTGACGCAGAGCACCCAGATGCACGTCCTAAAGAAGGATTTCCATGGCTGAGAACCCTGATGCAATCGTCACCGACCCCAAGGCGGAGGGCACGGGCGGCTGCCCGGTCGCGCACGACCGCGCCCTGCACCCCACGCAGGGCGGTGGCAACCGCCAGTGGTGGCCGGAGCGCCTCAACCTGAAGATCCTCGCCAAGAACCCGCCCGTGGCCAACCCGCTGGGTGAGAAGTTCGACTACGCCGAGGCGTTCCAGGCGCTCGACCTCGCGGCCGTGAAACAGGACATCGCCGAGGTGCTGACGACCTCGCAGGACTGGTGGCCCGCCGACTTCGGCCACTACGGTCCGCTGATCATCCGGATGGCGTGGCACAGCGCGGGCACCTACCGCATCAGCGACGGCCGCGGTGGCGCCGGCGCCGGCCAGCAGCGCTTCGCGCCGCTGAACAGCTGGCCGGACAACGCCAACCTGGACAAGGCCCGCCGTCTGCTGTGGCCGGTGAAGAAGAAGTACGGCCAGAGCCTGTCCTGGGCCGACCTGATGATCCTCGCCGGCAACGTCGCCCTGGAGACGATGGGCTTCGAGACCTTCGGCTTCGCCGGTGGCCGTGAGGACGTCTGGGAGCCGGAGGAGGACGTCTACTGGGGTCCCGAGACCACCTGGCTCGACGACCGGCGCTACAGCGGCGACCGCGAGCTGGAGAGCCCCCTCGGCGCCGTCCAGATGGGCCTGATCTACGTCAACCCGGAGGGCCCCAACGGCAACCCGGACCCGCTGGCCGCGGCCCGCGACATCCGTGAGACGTTCCGCCGGATGGCGATGAACGACGAGGAGACCGTCGCCCTCATCGCCGGTGGCCACACCTTCGGCAAGACGCACGGCGCCGGCCCGGCGGACCACGTCGGCAACGACCCCGAGGCCGCCTCCCTGGAGGAGCAGGGCCTGGGCTGGAAGAGCACCTTCGGCACCGGCAAGGGCGGCGACACCATCACCTCCGGCCTGGAGGTGACCTGGACCAGCACGCCCACGCAGTGGAGCAACGGCTTCTTCAAGAACCTGTTCGAGTTCGAGTACGAGCTCACCGAGTCCCCGGCCGGCGCCAAGCAGTGGGTCGCCAAGGATGCCGAGGAGATCATCCCGGACGCGCACGACCCGTCGAAGAAGCACCGCCCGACGATGCTCACCACCGACCTGTCGCTGCGCTTCGACCCGGTCTACGAGCCGATCTCCCGCCGCTTCTACGAGAACCCGCAGGAGTTCGCGGACGCCTTCGCCCGCGCCTGGTACAAGCTGACCCACCGTGACATGGGCCCGAAGTCGCTGTACCTCGGCCCGGAGGTCCCGGAGGAGACCCTGCTGTGGCAGGACCCGCTGCCGGAGGCCGAGGGCGAGGTCATCGGCGCCGAGGAGATCGCGGCCCTGAAGGCCAGGCTCCTCGGCTCGGGCCTGACCGTCTCGCAGCTGGTGAGCACCGCCTGGGCGTCGGCCTCGACGTTCCGCGCCAGCGACAAGCGCGGCGGCGCCAACGGCGCCCGTGTCCGCCTGGAGCCGCAGCGCGGCTGGGAGGTCAACGACCCCGAGCGGCTCGCCACGGTCCTGCGCACCCTGGAGAACGTCCAGCAGGAGTTCAACGCGGGCTCCGCCAAGAAGGTCTCCCTGGCCGACCTGATCGTGCTCGGCGGCTGCGCCGGCGTGGAGAAGGCCGCCAAGGACGCCGGTCACGACATCGAGGTGCCCTTCACCCCGGGCCGTGTCGACGCGACGGAGGAGCACACCGACGCCGAGTCGTTCGCCGCGCTGGAGCCGACCGCGGACGGCTTCCGCAACTACCTCGGCAAGGGCAACCGCCTGCCCGCGGAGTACCTGCTGCTCGACCGGGCCAACCTGCTGTCGCTCAGCGCCCCCGAGATGACGGTGCTCGTCGGCGGCCTGCGCGTGCTGGGCGCCAACCACGCCCAGTCCAAGCACGGTGTCCTCACCGAGAACCCGGGCACGCTGACGAACGACTTCTTCGTCAACCTGCTCGACCTGGGCACGACGTGGCGGTCGACCTCCGAGGACCAGACCGCCTTCGAGGCCCGCGACGCCGCCACCGGCGAGGTCAAGTGGACCGGCACCCGCGCCGACCTGGTCTTCGGCTCGAACTCCGAGCTGCGCGCCGTCGCGGAGGTCTACGCGAGCGACGACGCCGAGGAGAAGTTCGTCCAGGACTTCGTCGCCGCCTGGGACAAGGTCATGAACGCCGACCGGTTCGACCTGGTCTGACATCGACCCGAGGCCGTCCGACCGGTGCCCGCAGGGGCCGGTCGGACGGCCTCGGCCGTTCCCGCACATGACCGTTCCCGCACATGGCCGTTCCCGGTCCATGGCCGTTCCCCGGTACGCGGCCGTGACCGGCGCACGGCACAGGCCGGCACCCAACGGAAAGGCCGCCTTCCCATTTCTGAGAAGACGGCCTGCGACCTGCGATGAAGCTGGTCGGGACGACAGGATTTGAACCTGCGACCCCTTGACCCCCAGTCAAGTGCGCTACCAAGCTGCGCCACGTCCCGGTGCGGTCTGACCTGGGGATTCCCCCGGGTGAACGCGCAGGGAAACAATACCGCACTCGGGCCGGTGGTCGCGCATCCGTTTACCGGTCGGCCGGCGGAGTGCGCGGGGGGGGGCGTCGACGCGCACCAGGCCGCGTATCGCGGGCACCGCGAGCAGGGCGGTCACGACGACGGAGCTCATCGAGCCGGAGACGAGCAGGACCCGGTCCGCGCCGAGGGCCGCGGCGGCGGGGCCCGCTTGCACCGACAACCCGGCCTCGCCCCGGGGATCATGCCACCCCGTGTCGGTGACCCCGGCGGGATTGCTCAGGCCCCGGCCGGCCGTCCCAACTCCGGATAGGCCTCCAGCAGTCGGGGCGGCGCGGCCTGCCGCCAGGAGTCGGCGAGGATGTCGCGCAGCTCGTGCTCGTCCTCCAGGGCGGCCAGCCGCGCCCGCACCCAGGCGAACTGCGCCTCGTGATCGGCCACCCAGAACTTCTCCGGCTCTGCCAGGACCAGTTCCTCGCGCTCCTCCTTGGGGCAGCGCACGGCGATGGAGGTCTCGTCCTCGGGCAGCGTGGCGAACATCTTGTCCGCGACCCGGAAGGTGGGCATGTTCCAGGCGGTCTTCTCCGTCGTGTCCGGCAGGGACAGGGCGATTCGGCGTACGTCGTCGGCATCCGGCATGAGACGCAAGGTAGCGCCTGGCACTGACAGTCACCCGGCGACCGCGGCCGCCCCGACCTGCTTGTAGTAGACGGTGGTCGGCCGCAGCACCCCGGCCGGGCTCGCCGCGTAGCCGGGGATCGCGCCGAGCCGGGTCCAGCCGGCCGTCCGGTAGAGCTGCTCGGCGGGGCTGTCGGTCTCGGTGTCCAGGTGCAGGAGGGTGACCCCGGCCGCGACGGCCGCCCGCTCGGCGGTGTCCAGCAGCCGCCGCCCCAGGCCCCGGCCGCGCGCCCGGCGGTGCACCATCAGCTTCACCAGCTCCGCCCGGTGCCGGCTGTTGGGCTTGTCCGGGAAGGCCAGGCTCACGGTGCCGGCCACCCCGGTGTCGTCGTACGCCGCCCAGACCGCCAGCGCGCCGGCGGCCACCCCGGCGGCCCGCCCCCGCCACCACGCCAGGGCCTCGGCACGGCCGAGCGGCGCGAGGAAGCCCACCAACGCGCCGCTGTCGACCGCGTCGACCAGCAGCGCGGCCAACTCCGCCGCGGCGTCGGCCACGTGCGCCTCGTCCAGCGCTCGTACGATCACGGCCGCACCACCGCCAGCACGTACCGGGCGGCCCCGTCCCCC